>DRQL01000001.1 GCA_011371465.1 Gammaproteobacteria bacterium
AAAAGGAGTACAGCGAAGCACTGGTAGATGCTCTGAGGGTTGTAGAACTGGCGCCAACTGACAATTCGTATTGGTATAACCTTTCATTAATACAACAGAAACTTGAACGATTCGGCGACGCTGCAGATTCGGCCCTTAAATTCATGGAATTCTCTGATAACGTTAGAGATCATCATCTGGATCATGTGCGGGAAGTCCTTGTAATGGCAGGCAGAGAAAGTGAATTTGACAAGGTACTTGAAACACTGGCTAACAGGTAGCTTCGGCAAGGTGAGGTTGACCTGGTTGTGAAGAAGAAAGACGCAGCGCAGGCAATCGCCGGGTACAACCACAGACCCTGGTGCTCGAGGACCCGGACGGTTACGAATTCGTAGCCCGCATCGAGGGGGATTCGGCCTGGCTGTTCCTGCCGAAAGAAACCCTGAGCCTGCCGCATATCCGGGCGGGACGCGCGTATCACCCGGTATGAAATGCGCAACGATCAGCACCGCCTGACCCTGTTGCTCGAAGGTCGTCCCTGTCACGATGACATGAGCGGGGAAGCGTATGAAACCACCGTCAGGCTGGTGATCGACGGTCAGTCCCTGCAGGGTTGCGGCAGGGCACTGCACTGATTTTGATAGTCAACACCCGCCTATAAAAACAGCTGATAACGATAGGCCGCCCACATAATCCACACGGTTATCATAGAGATATCGAGCCACTCTCACCTGCGCAGCAAACGGGGTGATAAAAGTGCTGAATGGACGCTTTCGACGTCGCTGGTATTGCCCTCCAACTGTGGTAACCTCGGATCATACAAAAAATATAAGTGATCAGCGTATTCCTGCTCGCTGTCACAACAACGTATGACCGTCACCGGCAGCCCGCCCAGGGACCATCAGGACGAACCAGCAACAGGGAACGATACAGACGCCTCAGCCGCCAGGCTGATCAGGCAGGTGGACCGCTACATCCGTTTACTGCAGATCAACAACGACGCGATCGTGTGTGCCGACGAAGATTGCCGGATCGTGGTTTTCAACCAGGGCGCGGAGCGACTGTTTGGCTATCCTTCTGATGAAATCGTCGGGCAACCGCTGGTCACCCTGGTGTGCCCGCGTTACCAGGCGGCGGAGAAACACCGCCTGGCGGCATTGACCCGCATCGCCCGGGAAAGCCGGATGGGATTCAGGATCGACCGTGTACTTGGCCGGCGAAAGAACAGCGAACGTTTCCCGGTGGAAGTCTCGGTATCCCAGACGGAGATCTCGAGCCACCGCCTGTACACCATCATCATTCATGACGCGACTGACCGCATCACCCGCGAGCAACACCTGACCTACCAGGCGAAACACGATGAACTGACCGACCTGCCGAACCGTAACCTGCTGAACGAGCGTCTCAGTGCCGGTATCGCCCGTGCGGATCGGGACCACCGCAAGCTGGGGGTGGTCTTCCTGGACCTGGACCGGTTCAAGCCCATTAACGACCGTTACGGCCACGAAACCGGTGACTGCCTGCTACAGGCCATTGCCAGGCGGCTGGCGGACACTATGCGCCAGTCAGACACGGTCTCCCGGGTGGGCGGCGATGAATTCATCATCTGCCTGGAGCAGATCAAGAGTGAACAGGACGCCGTGGCGGCGGCCCGGAAAATTGCCGATGCGATGAAACAGCCGTTCCAGATACTGGGTCAGAACATCGATGCATCCGCCAGTATCGGTATCGCCGTTTACCCGGAACACGGCCGCGACCCGGTGACCCTACTGCGGCACGCCGACCAGGCCATGTACAGCGCCAAGGCGGACCGGGACAGCCTGCAGGTCTATCGCCCGCGGGCCGGCGACTAGCCCGCGGTTTTCAATGCCGGTGCCGCCAAAGGCTTTTTCAACCGCCGGTCAGCGGCGCGCGGCCTGCATCAGTTGCTTCATTTCCCGCACCGCTGCTCCCAGCCCCGTAAAGACGGCGCGCGCCACGATGGCGTGCCCGATATTGAGTTCGCGCACTTCCGGCAGTGCGGCAACCGTCTGTACATTGTGGTAGTGCAGGCCGTGTCCGGCGTTGACCTGCAGGCCCATCTGCGTACCCAGCTGCACCGCGTTGCAGATCCGGTCGAACTCGGCATCACGGGCCGCCGCGCTTCCCGCGTCGGCAAAATGGCCGGTATGAATCTCGATGCAGGGTGCGCCGACCGTTCTTGCCGCCTCGACCTGGCGGGCATCGGCATCGATGAACAGGGACACCCGCACCCCGGCTTCCGCCAGGCGCCGGCAGGCGTCCTGCATACGGTCAACCTGTCCTGCCACGTCCAGGCCACCCTCGGTGGTGAGTTCTTCGCGCCGTTCGGGGACAAGACAGCAATCCGCGGGCTGAATGCGGCCGGCGATGGCCAGCATTTCTTCCGTTACCGCCATTTCCAGGTTCATGCGCGTCTGCAGGATATCTTTCAGCAGTTCGACATCCCGCTCCTGAATGTGGCGCCGGTCTTCGCGCAGGTGCAGCGTGATGGCATCGGCGCCGGCCTGTTCCGCCTCGATCGCGGCCTGGACCGGATCGGGATACCGCGTGCCGCGGGCCTGCCGCAGGGTGGCGATATGGTCGATGTTGACGCCGAGCAGAATGGTGTTCATGAAGTTGCAATCCTGTTACTGACGGTAGCCGCCGCCATGTTACCGGGGATCGGCGTCTGGTGCACCGGGAGTAACCCCGCAAACTCCAGCCGCGCCGCTTGCCTCATTATTGCGGGTCGCCCGCCCGCGGGCGCCTGCGGCCCGCGCTGAACAGTTCACGCGATTTCAGCGGTTTGTTTCCCAGGTACAGGTTCAGTGCGGAACGCATCAGGCGCTTGGCATCCTGCAGTGCGTCCCTGTCGTTCAGTTGACCGGAGGCCAGCGCCAGCAGGCTCGAGCCCCTGAACGCAAAAGCCTGCGCACTGTGGTCCTGCAACAGGCCGGGGCCGGATTCCAGGTGATAGTCGTAGTAGCGGTCCGGCTGTACCGGCTCCCCGCTGTCCGCATCCTGGTCCAGCAACAGTCCGTAGCCGAGTTCCTGCAGCAGGTTTTTCTCGAACAGCCGCAGCAAGGGCTCGATGTCGCCGCCCTGCATCAGACTGTTCAGGCTCGCCTGGTAGTACCGGTACAGGCGCGGGTGCGGATCGTTCCGTCCCAGCAGGCGCACCAGCAATTCATTGAGATAAAAAGCACTGTACAGCGCCGTTCCCTGCAGGCGCCCCTGCGGTGCATCGGCCTCGACCGCTGTCAATGTGCCCAGTTCGCCGCGCGCGCTCCAGGAAAGGCGCAGGGAGCGAAACGGTTGCAGGTCGCCACGTTGCCTGGATTTTGGCGAGCGGATACCCCGCGCCACCAGCCCTACCCGGCCGTGCGCTTCGGTAAGGACTTCGAGTAATGCACTGCTTTCCCGGTAGGGCCGCTGGTGCAGCACGTACCCCGAAGCCAGCTGAATGCGGACGGTCGCGGTCATCGGGATCCCGGATTCAGTCCTCGTTATAACCCAGGCTGCGCAACGCGCGCTCGTCGTCC
>DRQL01000002.1 GCA_011371465.1 Gammaproteobacteria bacterium
AGGTGCGCATACTATATTGCGGTAAGATGAAAAGACAACCGCGGTGCTGTCGGGAAGAACAAGCCGGCAGTTGTGCAGACCTATGACAGACAGAATACAGAAAATCCAGATATTCGGGGAAAGGTGTTCGGGGACCAATTACCTTGAACGACTGTTGGTGCAGAACCTGCGCAACGTGACTGTCCAGTGGGAGTTTGGCTGGAAACACTGGTTCCACCGGCCTGGTGTTGAGCAGGCAACAGACTGCCTGTTCGTCGTAATCTACCGGAACCCTTCCGACTGGGTCCGCAGCCTGCACCGCAACCCCTGGCATGCCAACCGGGAACTGAGAAACGCCCCCTTCGCAGAATTCATTCGTCGCGAGTGGTGGTGCATCTGGGACGAGCATGCAGATATTTTCCCCGGTGACCCGAAATACGGGCAGGAGCTGATGATGGATCGCTGTCCCGAAACCGGCCAGCGCTTCGCCAATGTACTGCGCATGCGCACGGCAAAGATTCGCAACTGGAAATCACTGGAAAAACTGACCGCGCATAATATGCAGGTCCGCTATGAAGATATCAGCCCGGATCCCGATATGTTCCTGACCACCCTGTCAGAGCGCTTCAGGATCAAGCGCAGGCGCCTGTTCCTGGACGTTGCCGGAGAGAAGGGACGTGGCGGCGTCTATGCCAGGAAAGTCTATGCCCCCCTGTGTCCGGAAGACAGGCAACACCTTAAGAAAGAACTCGACCTGGAACTCGAGCAGGAAATCGGGTACCGGCTGGACAGCAGGGGTTCCGGAATTTTACCAACCGCCGCACCGGTATAAACCGTGGAAGCCGCAGCCATGCCCCTGGACAATTGCAAACTGGTTAATTTTCCCGTTATCAGCGACCCGCGCGGGAACCTGACCTTTATCGAATCCGGGCAACACCTGCCTTTTGAATTCAAGCGCGTCTACTACCTGTATGACGTTCCCGGTGGTTCGGAACGTGGCGGGCATGCCCACAGGAACCTTTCCCAGGTGATCATCGCCATGTCGGGCAGCTTTGATGTCCACCTCGACGATGGCCGTGGAAAGCGTTCCTATCACCTGAACCGCTCCTATTACGGACTGTATATATGCCCCATGATCTGGCGAGAAATCGATAATTTCTCGTCCGGTTCGGTCTGCATGGTCCTCGCTTCGGATCATTTTGATGAAAGCGACTATTATCGTAACCACAGCGAATTCCTGTTGGCCGCGAAAACGCTCTCGCCTGGTCGATGATACCCTTCGTTGATGCAGGGGCTCCCTACCGGGACCTGAAGGAACAGCTCGATGCCGCTTACCACCGGGTCATGCGCTCCGGCCGGTATGTGCTTGGGCCGGAAGTGGAAGCCTTCGAGGCACGCTTTGCGGGCTATTGCGAGGCAACGGCCTGTGTCGGTGTCGGCAGCGGTCTCGATGCCCTGGAATTAATACTCCGGGCACATGATATCGGACCCGGTGACGAGGTCATCGTACCCGCCCACACGTTTATCGCCACCTGGCTGTCAGTCTCCCGCGTCGGTGCAACACCGGTTCCTGTTGAACCCGATGCCGATACGTTCAATATCCGGGCAGACCTGGTTGAGGAACGGATCAGCGGAAAAACCAGGGCCATCATCGCCGTACACCTCTACGGACAGCCCGCGGATATGGACGAACTGGCCGACCTGGCCCGCCGGCATGGCCTGTTCCTGTTCGAGGACGCAGCCCAGGCACATGGGGCACGTTACAGGGGACGCCGGACCGGCGGACTGGCGGACGCAGCTGCCTTCAGTTTCTACCCGGTCAAGAACCTGGGGGCGTTTGGCGACGCCGGTGCGGTGGTTACGAACAACCCGGAAATCGCCGAAAAAGTGCGGATGCTCGGCAACTATGGTTCGCGTGAAAAATATCACCACGAATTCCGGGGCTCAAATTCCCGGCTGGATGAACTGCAGGCAGCGCTATTGCTGGAATTGATCCCGCACCTTGACCAGTGGAACGCAAGACGATCGATCATCGCAACCGCCTACCTGGAGAAATTGTCCGGACTGGAACCGCTGGCGCTGCCCATGGTCGCCCGGCACGTCGAACCCGTCTGGCACCAGTTCGTCATACGGCATCCGCAGCGGGATGAACTCTCGGCGCAGCTGGAAAAGAAGGGTATCCAGACCCTGATCCACTACCCGGTACCGCCTCACCAGTCCGGCGCCTACGCGGACGGCGAGATGCGGGTCCGCTCCCTGCCTGTTACCGAACAACTCTGCAAAACCATTATCAGCTTGCCGATAGGACCTTACATGGAAAACCGGGATCTTCACGAAGTAATACAGGCGGTACAGGCAACATGCCGTTGACCCGGGAATTCCGGCATGGACGGGAACTGCTGTTTGTCGGCGGATCCCCCCGGACCGGGACCACGCTGGTCCAGAACATACTGGACAGCCATCCTGATATAGCGGGGGGTCCTGAGTTCGATAACATACCGGATATCGTAGGCACGAGGAACAAGCTCGTCTATTCCGTAAAAACCGGGCGAATCACGGACTATGTATCAGCAGCGGACGTCGATCGCGAGTTCGGCTACCTGATTGAACGACTGTTGTTGCCCTACCTGTCCCGCAACAAGGTCTCCCTGGTCAGTGAAAAAACTCCCTTCAATGCTTTTGTCTTCAGGGAGCTCCTGGACATGCTCCCCGCCTGCCGCTGCATCTTCTGTGTCAGGGATCCCAGGTCGGTCGCGGCTTCATTGCTCGCTGTCGGTGCGCGGGCTGCTGAAAAGTCCGCAAAATCCCCCGCTTACACCCGGAATATTTCCGATGCCATCAAACTGATACAGGCCAGCTACCAGGCCGGATTCTCGGTGGCCACACACCCCAGGCTGCTGGTACTCGTCTACGAAGAGCTTGTACGAGAGCCGGAGCGGCAGACCCGGAAGCTGTGTGAGTTCCTGGGAATTCCATGGCATAAAGAAATGGTGTCACCCCATGAGAAAAAGCATGACGGTGACCGTTATGTAGACAACATATGGTATGACATGCCCATGTATTACCGTCCAATCACGAGCGGGGGACCCCGGGCACCCGGCAAAGGTCTGACAAGCGCTCAGCTGGCCGCTGTAAACGAGGCCTTCCGGGATGACGCCAACCTCGCGGCCATCGGCTACACCTTCCCGTAACCGGCAAACGCACTCGCTCATGACGGACACCCCGCAAAACGCCCCCCTGTCTCCCGGTGAAATACTCGCGGCCAACCATCGTGAATTTCTCGGCATCATGGACAGGGCGACTGAGGCTTTCTCCTCCGGCGCACCGGAAGAGGCCGCAAGGCTGCTGCAGGCCGCAGCCAACCTGGCCTGGAAACGCAAAACCGGGCTGTTCTCCTGCGCCGCGCTGGAATCATTACTTGGACGGATCGCTCAGGACGCCGGTATTTGCGATGAGGACTGCCCGGAAAATGATGCCCCGGGGGAGAAAAAAAGGCGCGTACTGCACGTGTTCACGGAAACGTATGCAATCGGCGGGCATACCCGGCTGGCGCAGCGCTGGATGATACTGGACAGCGCATCCCGGCACGATGCGGTATCCACCCAGCAGGGCTCCCGCCCGCCCCCGGATTCCCTGCTCGCAGCCGTCAGGCGGTCCGGTGGAAACTGTCACACCATCGACACACCCGGCAGCAGCTTTCTGGAACGCGCCCATGCCCTGCGCAGGATATCCAGGGGGGCGGACTTTATCGTCGTGCACCAGCACCCGCACGATGTCATCCCTGCCCTGGCCTACAGCGTCGACAACCACACCCCTGTTATCTATATGAACCACGCCGATCATTCGTTCTGGACAGGCGCATCGATCGCCAACACGATAGCGCACTTTCGCGAGTCCGGGATAGAACTGAGCCGACATCGTCGTGGTATTGATAATCAACGGATCCAGGTGCTGCCTATACCGATCGACCGGGTCAAGGACTCCCCGGGCAGAACAGAAGCAAAAAAAGTGCTGGGCCTGACGACCGATTCCTTTTTGATTGTTTCGATCGGGGCAGACTGGAAATACCGGACTTTCGACCACTTCGACTATCTCGAAATGGTCGAGCCATTCCTGCACGAGTACAAAGATGCCTTTGTGCTCGCGGTAGGGGTCAGTGAGCAGGACAAATGGGCAGCGGCAAGTCAGCGCACCGGGGGACGCATCCAGACACCCGGTACCATCCGGAACCTGGACATGGTCTACCGGGCGGCCGATGTCCTGCTCAGCCCCATACCCCTCGGCTCCGTTACTTCCATGCTTGAAGGAGCAAGCTATGGATTGCCACTGGTCAGTTTCTGCCCGCAGGGCACGCCGGCCCGCGTACTGTTCAATGACGACATCAATATCCCCGACCACCTGCACCAGGTAGCAGATGCGGCCGGCCTGCGCGCCCGGCTTGCCAGCCTGAAACAGGACGAAACCGCCCGGAAACAACTGGGTGATACCATGCGTGAGCTGTGCGAACGGGCACACATTGGTGACAACTGGCTGCAATACATGAATAAAATATATACCGCTGCAGAAACAACGCCCGCCAAACCACCCTCCGCCGATGCAGCGATGCCACGAATCACCGGGCTTGATATGATGCTGCTTCACTGCAGCGGGTAGATTCGCGCCCGGCCGTTGTGAAGTGGCGGGCCGGCCCGACTCCGTATTTCAGGAAGGATGACACCAATGAGTAACAAGCATCTCGAACGCTTCAAAAATCTGACCTATGAAGACTTCCGCCGAATGGCAAAAGACCCCACACTTAGCGTCCATGAGAAAATCGGCTGTCCTGACAGTTATCGCGCCAGCAAGGAAAATGCCATACTGGAGGACATCACAGCCAAGCTGGAACCCCTGCGCCTGACCGGGAAAACCATCCTGGATATCGGGATCGGTTGTGGAGCACTGACGCCAAAGATCATTGAGTACTGTGCATCCCGCAAGCACAGGCTGATCGCCATCGACTCAAAGGAAGTGCTGGAGTGCATCCCTGACAGGGACTTTATCGAAAAGATAGACGCATATTACCCGGACTGCCCTTCGCTGTTTGAACGTTACTCGGGAAAGATCGACTGCATCATCAGCTATAGCGTTTTCCATTATATATTTGTTGAATCCAATGTCTGGCGCTTCCTGGACAAGTCACTTCAATTGCTGGCGCCCGGCGGAACCATGCTGATTGGCGATATCCCCAACATCTCCAAGCGCAGGCGCTTTTTCTCCTCGGATACCGGGGTCAGGTTTCACCGCGAATTTACCGGCACCGGCAGCAATCCTGAAGTTACGTTCAACACCCTGCTGCCTGACGGCATTGATGACAGCGTTGTCATCGCCTTGCTCGAACGCGCCCGTAATGCCGGGTTCGATGCCTACATCGTACCGCAGGCAAGTGACTTGCCGATGGCCAATCGTCGGGAAGACCTTATATTTATCCGGCCCTGAGCAATTGATGTCTGGCAAAGATGAAAAAACAGGCCTCGACTATGTATCTGATGGATGAACCAGAGAAACGCGTTTCACGACCGGCTGGAGCCGGAGGCCGAAATTCGTGATGCCCCTCATCCTGTAAAATACCACCGCTACCTGTTCCGGAAAGAGTAATGCGCTACAACGACATCCTTTTAAAGTCGATACTGTAGAATTCGTGAACAACCCCCCCGGCGCCAAACCCCTGCTTGAAGTTGTACAGCCCGGAGTTGAGGATTTTCCCTTCACCTTCGTTGCAGGTGCCAAAGTCAAAGTACCTGGCTCCCCCGGCGCTGTATTCCTGTATACAATGTTCAAACAGGTAGTCGAGTGCCCCCAGGCTGCGTCCCTGTTCGCTCGACGCGATGTATTGGGCGTGAACCGTGGACCCGATGATAAAAAGAACCACACCGGCGATCACACGGCCCTCGTGCTGCGCCATGACAAAGCGGATATTTTCCCGGAAATACGAATACAGCAACTGTATTTCGTCCACCGAATGAACAGGGCTTCTCCCATGAACAGTACGAAGGTTCTGTTCCAGCACCGCCCAGAATTCCGGGACAAGCTCAACAGCCGTTGAGATCCGGACATGGTGCGTGGCAGCCTTCCTGGCCCCCCTCTTCCGCTGTCCGCTCACTCTCCCCCGTCGCTCAAGATCAATACAGGCACTGAGGTCACAACGATACCGGTCAGCGCCCAGCCGAAACAGTGCGTACAAATCGTCATCGCACGGCGCCTGCCGGTAAATATAGGGCACTGCCTTGTAACGCAACTCCTGGTAACCGCAGGCCGAGTAATACCGCACGATTTCGGTCAGGGCATCGACAAGCACTTCCCCGCCAGTGCCTTGCCGCCAGATCATGCCACCATAGGTTGATCCCGGATGACTGACGATCAGCCCCGGGCGCTCCCCGTCCTCGGCGGCCGGGAATACGGCAAGAATGCGTTCGCCTGCATCCAGCAGAACAACGGACCTGTCTGTAAAACGGTTGCCATGATAGGCAAGAAACTTTCGCGAATGGAGAAAGGTTCCGGCAGGGGTTTCGCCCAGAAATGCGTCCCATTTTTCGGCCAGGCCAGCATGGTACTCAACGGGAAACATAAGTAATGAACTGGTAGATACCCGGCATGAACCTGTCTGCTGCCAAACAGCCTCTGGTGGGCCATGCGGTTAATTCGGTAACGCTCGGCCGTCCCACTAGCCTGCCCCGGCACTGGATATGGACATGGTGTTATAGTGATTGACGCCGAGTTCATCGAACTGGTCATGCACGCGTATATCGCTTGCAATCAGAATACGTTCTCCGGGCACGCTGAACGGGTGTGAAAAATGTACCTGGTAGCAGGGGAAAATCACCAGGTCCCCCGCACGAGGGTGGATTTTTGCGTTTCCATAGGCGCCATGCTGGACGCTGATCTGGTTGGGGTTCTCCAGCTGCAATGCCCCTTCCGGGGGCGTACAGTCCGGCGTTTGCAGGTAGTAAACCGCACTCAGGCGAAAATGGCTGGTGATGTGGTTGTGGGGCGCATTCCACTCGCCGGCGCGCATGACGTTGGCCCAGCCCTGGATACTCAACCTGTCAGGCGTCAATTCAACAGGCGGGACTCCCTGCAAGCGGTAGTAGCCCGTCATATAGTGCTGCACACCCGGGATCAGCACCCGCTCGCGGAAACGGGTGACCACAGAATCCTTGCGATTAACAAAAGATGGCTCGGTGTGAAAGCCCCCCTGGGCCGCTGTAGTCTTCGCGCCTGCGCGCGTCTCGGCCTCCAGCTTCAGGATCAGCCGGGACAAGTCCCGGTTGAGGCGATCAACCTTTTCCCCTTCATAATGACGCAACAGTAACCCCATCGGGAAGGTCACGGTAAACTGGCCCCTGGCCGGTAATTCACTCATCGGCAACTCACTCCGGATTCGGTATCGAAAGCATATCGCATCCTGGATTCAGGTGACCAGAGCCAACTTCCATCACCGGTCCGGCCAGCGCCGATCGAGTCCTCGCGCCCATATCAGGGTTTGGTTATATTCCTGCCCGGCGCGTACTATTTTATGCGCAGATGGTCGCAGAGATATGTCCGCAAGACTGGCATTGCAGGATCACCCATGATTGCTTCAAACCCTACCCCCAAACTGGCACGGGGCCTGAACAAACGACTGGTGCGGGAATTATCGACAGCGGTCAAATCCCGGGTCGATGAAGCAATCCGGAAAACCATGCAGCGCAACCGCGAGCAGAAATCCCGCAAGGGCTGGTATCGCCAGGTAGTATCCGAACTGTGCGGTTTTGTTGGAGATTCCTACGTTGGCACAGCAGCTCTACCGACCAGGCCCAAGCATCCGGCCTGCCTGGTCCTGTACCTGGACAGCTGTGAAGTCGAAGGCCGGCTACAACTGGTCTGTTTTCAGATCGACTCGAAAACCTTTACCGTGGAACCGAAAGTAGTCGGACTCTATGTCGCCAGGCACGCCCTGGAACGGGTTTTCCAGCGACTGGGGTTGAGCCGTTCAGAGGAAGCCATGCAGGAGATCATACCCGCCATCGAGGAGCTGCTGCTGAACCCGGTACTCGGCGAGATCCGCATTAAATCCCGGCACGGCCTGTTCCTGGGCAACAGTGAAAAAAACGAGGCTGGTAATATAACCGCAGTGATTACCACCTTTGTGGACGACTCCCGACTACGGCCTGACCAGCTGTAAAAGCACAGGGCAGGCCTGCACTACCCGGCGTGTTCACGGAAACCGACGGGGCGGCGAGGTGTCATATCAAGGCATGGTGCACTACGCCTTTTGCTGACAGGCTTCCGACCAGATCTCACGGTAAGCCTGCTCCAGTCTTGCCGTAAATGCCGGGAAGTTCATCAATATGGATTCCCTGAAGTCATCTCTCAGCGTTTTCCGCAGCACTGCGATCAACCTCCTGTCCGCGGCGATGGTGGCTGCTTTTTCTATGTATTCCTCTTCACTTCGGGCAATGAATTCACTGTGCCCTGCGGCATTCACTATCGACGAACAGACACGTGCAGCATGCCGGTCCCCGTATAAAGTGATCACAGGAACACCCATCCACAGTGCCTCCAGTGCGATGGTATGATTGTTGTATGGCAGGGTATCGAGCATGACATCACATTCCGACATAAGCGCCATAATCTCTGTGCCCGCTGGCAACGATCGATAGCGATCCGGGACCTCGCCGACAAAATCGAGGCGGGCGCTGTCGATCCCTTCTTTCTCAAAAAGAGACTCGAACCGCTTCCTTGCAAACTCATTGATCGATAGGCGCATTATCAGCAGCCTGGAACCGGGCACGCGATGCAGAACCCTGCTCCACAGCCTGACCACCTGTTTATTGATCTTGTACAGGTTGCTGAAGGAACCAAAGGTCACATAGCCATTGCTCTCGCATGGCGGCGACTCCTGGATATCGGGCGCCTGCGGATTAGGCTGGTAGCAGATAAAACATTCACCAAGCGAGCGCAGTTTTTCCGTGTGCCATTGCTGATCGCTTTCCATGTCGAGCAGGTCGTCGGTCAGCTTGTAGTCGATCGCACCCAGCCCGGTAGTATTGGGGTAGGCCTCATACTCCACCTGCACAGGGGCCGGCTTCATCGCCAGCACCGGGAGACGATTACCACCCGTATGCCCCGACAGGTCAATCAGGATGTCGATATTGTCGTCATATATGGTCTGCGCCAGACGGGCATCTGACATGCTGTATACATCGCGCCACTGGTCCGCCAGGGCTTCGAAACGTTTCGTTATATGATCCTTGCTTGCGTTATTATAATAGCAGTACAGCTCAAAGCCGGATTTGTCATGCTGCCTGAAAAACGGCTCTATCACGTAATAGACGGCATGGTTTTTGAGATCCGCTGATATATACCCGATTCGCAGCTTCCTGTCGGCCGAGTAGTCGTGGTGGGCATGATCAAAGGCAGGGAGCTTGCGGGCAAACTGTGCGTCCCATTTTTTATGCTCCTCCAGGAATTCCCGGTTGGTAAACTGTGGAAGATAATTTGTATTTAACAGGTAGGTGCTGAACAGAGAAGGGTCCGGCTCCAGCAATGCAAGTGCCTTTTTGGTGTACTCCATGCATCTTTCCAGGTCGCCAACCGCCTTGTAAGCCCCGGACAAGGTCAGCATGGTGCCACCATTACCGGGCGCCACAGCGGCGGATCGCTCCAGCAACTCAATCGCTTCCGATACCCGGTGACACTTGATGTAAAAACCTGCCAGCTGATTCAGCACCTCAATATTATCCGGGTATCTCGCGCGCAACTCGTCATAGAGCTGCATGGCTTCGCCGATTTTCCCGGCTTTCTGGTACAGGGCAGCCAGTTCCAGAGATGGCGCAACAAACCCGCCCGCCAGGCTCCCCGCCTGCCGGTAAAAGGGAAAAGCCTCTTCAGTATCGCCCATGGCGACAAGCGCCTTGGCCTTGCAATAATATCCCTGGTAGGCGTCACCGTGCCGGCCGATCACGCGATCGAAATATCCGATTGCCTCTGCCGTTCTCCCGGCATCCAGCAATGCCTGTCCGTGGAAAAGGCAGGAATCCATATCGTCCTCCCAGAATTTCACCATCTCGGCCGTATAACGGAGCGCTTCATCTGCGCGGTTTTCACTGATCGCTATCAGGGACAGCAGTCTGAGCGCATGATAATTATTGTGTTGTTGCCGACAGACAGTTTCCAGGCAAGTGACAGCAGCGTCGTTTTCCCCCTGGTTGTGGCATGCCGACGCCATGAAAAGATTCGCTTCGATATCGTCCGGGTTGATGGCGAGCGCTTTTCCCAGACTGGTTGATGACAGACCGAACCGGCCCATGTCATGGTAAATGATGCCAGTCATTTTCAGCGCCCAGAACAGCTTTGGCCCCCTGGCCAGATTTTCAAGCAGGGATAGCGCTTCCTGGAACTGCTTTTTTTGAACGAGCCCGTTTACTTTTTCTTCAACTGTCATCGTGCGGACTTTACTCGCCATGTTGCCGTAAACTGCCTCCCGATCGAAGCCGTGAATGGTGCAGTATAGATGTTTTTAAATAATAACTGATAGTATTTACAATCGACGGGGCAGTCGCCTGCCAGGATACTGCCAGCAACCCCGGCAGCAAGCGCCCGCTCCCCGGAAACCTGTGTACTATTATTGAGTTGGGGCATATTACGCCATGTCAGGCACACAACAAACGCAGCCGGATGCCCTGTTGCAACAGGGCATCCGGCTGGACCAGGCCGGTCAGCACGATGCCGCCGCAGCCCTGTATCGAAAAATACTCGAACAGCAGGCCGACCACGCCTACGCATCACATTTGCTGGGTGCGAATGCACTGCGGAACGGCAATCCTGCAGCGGCCGTCGAGCTGATCAGCACTGCGATCAGGAACAACGCACACGAGCCGGTTTTTCACTTTTTCCTGGGGCAGGCATTGCAGGAAACGGGGGACCTGCAGGGCGCCCTCTCGGCCTATAGTCTTGCGCTCAGCCTGGCGCCACGCTTCCCGCCCGCCATGTTTCGCCGGGCGACTGTACTGGTGGCCCTGCAACGGCTGCCGGAAGCACTGGACAACTTCAGGCAGGCCCTCGCGGCCGAGCCGGAGCTTGGCCACACCGGCCTGCAACAGGCGCGCGCCTGTAAAAACCGTAACGAGCTGGATACCGCCCGCCGCCTCCTTCACATCGTCCTGGAATATCACCCGCATATGCGCGAGGCACACGTGGAGCTGGGTAACGTGTTGCTGGCGCAGGAACAGTACGATGAAGCCCGGGAAATATTTGCACGTTTGTTCCGCCTGGAAAGAGGAACAGGATGGGGGGATGCGCCTTTTACTGAAGAAACAACAGGCGATACCGGGACAGGGGCGGAGCAGCTGCGCGCGTCACCGTTCTTTTTCGAGAACCTGGCCGGACATATCGACTACCTGGTGGCCCGCGGCAGGCTGCATGGCAGTTTTACCGGCCTGGCGGAAATCTACAGGGAGTTTCTGGCGGAAAGCACCGGCAGGACCAACTCGCAGGGTTTGATCACACTCTCGCCGGCACAGGCACGGCGTGTCCAGGCAGTCCTGCCCAAGGCCCTTCACTATGCCGACAGTGCGCCCATCCCCGGCGCGGCGGTAAACCCGGCCCTGAACGGCATGGACATACAGCAGGACTACCGGGACTCGCCCTGGCAAATGACGTGTTTTGATGACTTCCTGACCCCGGAAGCACTCAACAGCCTGCGGGATTTCTGCCTGGAATCAACCATCTTCTTTCGCCAGAGCCCAAACACGTTCGTTTCCTCCTACCTCGATGAAGGCTTCAACTGCAGCATCCTGTACCAGATCGCCTCTGAACTGAAAGCCACGTTTCCGGATGTGCTGGGGCCGTTGCACCTGCAGAACATCTGGTGTTACCGTCAGGCGCCGAGCGGTGACGGCGTTCGTGCACACTCGGACCAGGCCGCCGTGACATTCAACTTCTGGATCACGGCTGACGATGCCAATCTGGACAAAGACAGCGGCGGACTGGTGCTGTATGACCGGGAACAACCACACGAGTGGGACTGGTACAAAACCAACTATGAAAAAGACAACCCGGAAGTGCTGCAACGCATCATGTCGTACCTGCAGGATGCGAATACAAAAACCATACCCTATCGCGAGAACCGGGCTGTGATGTTCTATTCCAACATGTTTCACCGATCCGACCGTTTTCGCTTCAAACGCGGCTACAGTAACAGCCGTATGAATGTCACCATGCTGTTCGGGCAACATGCCAGCCAGACGCGACGCATGTCATAACAACACACCGGCATCGAAACCCAATGACGAATGATCTGATAATTACCGGAATTCCCCGCAGCGGAACAAGTTACCTATGCGCAATACTGAACAAAACCCGGAATACTGTAGTTATTAACGAACCAGAGGAGATCTTCCGGATACTGCGTAACGACTCCGGCATATCACTGGCACACTACTACACACATATACGCAACCGTATAAACAATGGCCAGCCTGTCGTCAACAAACTCGTCAACGGAAAGTTTATTGAGGACACCAATGTGCTGGATGCGCGCACCGCATATACACCCAGCGTAGAC
>DRQL01000003.1 GCA_011371465.1 Gammaproteobacteria bacterium
AAAATGGCTGAAGAAGCGATTACTGGCCAGTGCACCGTTAACGGACATGACCTGTGGAACGTTCACCGTGATCAGTACCGGCTCCATATAGGGTATCAGTACCGGTATGAACACGGGGTTTCCGGCCGCATCGACCATGGGAACTCCCCCGGCATCGACAGCCTGCCTCAGAATAGGGTTGCCGGTAATCAGGTCAAACTGGGGCGTACCACCTGCCACGAAGTCCTGCATGAGCAGGGGGTTGCCACTGCTGTCCGTGCCGGCCGTGAAGGCGGGTATCATGATCGGGTTGCCGGTTACCGGGTCAAAAAGCAGATTGTTGTTACTGTCGATATCCTGCACGAGCAGCGGATTCCCGGCCGAGTCGGTTGCTGGTGTAAACAGGGGTACCAGCACCGGGTTGCCGGCGGCATCGAGCTGCAGGACATCGTTGTCGGTTGCCTGTATGAATTGCGGGTTGCCGGCAACATCTGTTACTTGCTTGAACAGGAGGTTGCCGTTGGCATCCCGGGCTTGCTGGAACAACGGGTTGCCAGCGGCATCGGTGGCCTGTACCTGGTCGCGAATCTGGCCGTTGGCGTCCAGGCTCTGGGCGTTGTCGGGGAAGAACAGTTCGCGGTATGACTTGAAATGATCGGGGACCTGCTGGTCCGGCCCGTCGGACAGGTCCAGTTGCCCGGCCGGTACCATCGGGTTGCCGGTCACGCTGTCCACGTTGCTGTGGCAGTTGGTGCAGGTGCCGGCGCCGCGGTTCTTGCTCCAGATGGGGTGAATATGGGTTTCGTAGTTGATCGTGATCCGGCAGTTCGTGGACCAGTTGGCCAGGCAGGCTGTGGCCACGGGCGGTGTCAGCAGTGGATCCATGGTCGGGTTGACAACATCATCATTTAAATCAGCATAGCTGTAATCAAAGGGTGTGTCTATTGCCCACCAGACATCGCTGTACCGGATATCCACGGACAGATTGAGTGCGCCAGTGTCAAAACGTGTACGCGCCTCGGCCATTGTGTCTCCAAAGTTACCGGACTGGGTCGAGCCGTTGAAACTGTAACCGTCGATGGGAGCACCGCTGTACAACGGTGTGAACAGGTCGGTTCTGCCGTGCGATACGCCGGCGTTTGCGGCATGGCAACCGCTGCAGGTCAGTATTTCCCCGGGGCGGAGCTGTAACCAGTTCTGGTGTCGATTGCTGATACGTTTACCGTTCTTGTCCAGCACGCTGATGGCGAAGGGCGTGTTGGCGGGCACCTTCACCCGGACCGAACCGTCCGGCTCGATCGGCGCGTAACCGATGATTTCCCGCATCAACTGCCCGGCGCTGCGGCCGAATGCCGTGCCGGGCAGGGTCACCAGGTCACGGGGCGGTATGCTGACCGGCTTGACGATGCGCAGGAAGCGGGCCGGCCGGTTGTCCGCGGTCGGGGTCAGTGCCGGGTCGGCCAGTGTCTCGATATCGGTGGCTGCCGAGCCGAAGCCGTTAAAGCTGCCGTCAAAATCGTACACGCTGCGGATATCGAGAATACCGGTGTTTTCGCTCAACAGCGACGGATCGAAGTCATAGCCGGTGGTGGCCGGTGCCTGTCCATCCGAGCGGATCGAGGGCAACTGGCGGGGCTGGGCGGCGACCACGTCACGGTACAGGAAACCTTCCTGCGGGATGAAAATCGGTTGCTGGGTTTGTTCATCCATGTCGTAGAGATACACGCTGTACAGGGGCGGTGCCTCTACCACCGCTGGACCGGCAAGGCGCTCCGTGGTGCAGGGCACGATGACATTGTTTTCCAGCAGGCGGCACGGGCTCCAGGCCACCAGCGCCCGGTTGGTCCCGTCCCAGAACGGGTAGAAAGAAGTGAACCTGCCTCCCGGTGAAGGCATATTGTCCGAACGAACGGGATTGAAACCCATCGATGCCTGGGCGGGTCCGTTGAGGATGCCCTGGTTGATGGCGGTGGTCTGGCTGTTGTCGACATAGTTGGCGGGGTCGATCTTTATGATGTCGCCCCCCTGGTAGGCACCGGTATAGGGCTTCATCAGCGCCATCATCGTGCCGTCCGGGAATTCGCGCGCCTGGGTAAACTGGATGATGGCTCCGTCGGTACCGGTGTCGTGACTGTTGGCACCGTACAGCAGCCGCAGGTTGGTGCCGTCCGGGTTCATTTTATACAGGTGGATGGCATCGTTGCTGGCGGCATTGTCCCAGCGGGAAAACACCACTTCGCCGCTTTCGAGTACCACCGGATCCAGGTCATGGCTCTGGTTGAAGGTGACCTGTTTGATATTGGAGCCATCCGCATCCATCACGTGCAGCACAAAGGCCGGGGTCCGGCGGTTTTCGTCCAGTGCTGAAAACTGGGGCTTGCCCTCGTCCACCAGCATGGCTTTGGAGGTACGCTGGCGCGTGGATGAAAAAATGATCCGGCCGTCCGGCAGGTAGTGCGGCGCAATGTCCTGCCCTTCTTCAGCCAGCAGGTCAGATTGAATGATGCGTGTCAGGGTATCCGCGGCAATGTCGTATTCCCAGATGTTCCAGGTAGGTTGATCCTCGGGCGCGGCATTTTCGATATCCGGCAGGCGCAGGGCGAACAGCAGTCGGGTGCCGTCGTAGGATATTTCGACGTCCTTGACGTCACCCATTGCGCCGGTCAGGGCGGCCGTTACATTGCGCTCGTTGGCAATGGGTGAGGCCAGGTCGCGGTAGATCAGTTCGCCGCCGGGTGTGAACGCGGCGGGATCACGGACATCCGCGTCATCCATGGCCGGTACCGGTTGCCGCACGTAGGCGATGCCCAGGTCGGCGACCAGGGGTGCCAGCCCGCTGCCCGTACCGCCACCGCCACCGGCGCCGCCGCAAGCGGTGAGCAGGGTAGTGGTGAGCAGACATAGCGCCGCCAGCAGGTGTTTCGTGCCGAAGGCCGTGCTTGCCCTTTTCCTGTCGCGTAGATTCAACATGCTGTTTTTATTTGAAAAGATACCTGTTGTGTGCGAGTCACCGCGGCCTGACTCTGGTCGCCGCCCGTTTTAACTAGCAAAGATCAGGCCGGTGGCGTCCCCCGTCGTCCAGGTCGCCATCTCACCTTATATATGGGCCTATTCGGCCGGTCCCCGGATTCCTTCAACTGTTGCCGTTTGCCGACAGTGTCCGGCCGCGATGCCATCGTTACGGCCGCATTGCCGGTGACTATAGGGTGCGGCCGGCCGGTTGATCTGTGATGCCGGTCACGAATTGGAATATCGGCCCGGATCAGCGGGTTCTGCCTGTGAACAGGGCATCAAGTGGCGTTGCGGAAATGCCGATGGTTGTGGACTGGTTCACAGAAAGGCGGCTTCGGCTGCACTAGATTGGCTGCCAACACCGGGCAAATTCAGGCTGGACCGGATTTTGCTACGTGTCCGGCCATGACAGATCACACAAAACGGGGCTTCCAATGACGAAGACAGCGCACAAACAACCTACAGTCTGCCGGGAGGGCGCACGGGGGAAGCGGCACCGGCTCAGTCTGGCGGCGGGCCTGATGGCGCTGGTGCTGACCATGCCTGCGCTGGCGGGTGACCGGGAAAAGGCCAAGCGCATGCACGACCGCCTGACCGGTGTACAGCCGACAGCCGCCGTGCTGGATGCCATGGAAGCGGCCATGGGGGATCCGAAGACGGCGGCCCTGATGGCCATCGACCCGAACGACAATCCGCAGAATGCGAAGTATTTTTACAATGTCACCCTGAAGAACTTTGCCACGCCCTGGACCAACGAGGCACAGGATGTCTTTGCGCCCCTGAACGACTACACGGCGCTGGTGATCGGCATGGTGCGCGATGACGTGCCCTTCAACCGGCTGTTCTCCGTGCCCTTCACCTATGCCGGTGCCGGTTCGCTGGGCCTGAGTCCGGTATCGCCCACCAATAACAGTCACTATGAAGAGCTGGAAGCCAACGGTATTGATCTTGGCGATCCCTCGAACTTCGTACAGGTGCCTCAGGCCATCGCCGCCCCGGCCGGTGCCTTTACCACCCGCGCGGCGGCACGTGCCTTTTTCATCGACGGTACCAACCGTGCCATGTTCCGTTTTGCCATGCTGAACCACCTGTGCAAGGACATGGAGGAAGTCGAGGACCCGACCCGAACGGCTGACCGCGTGCGCCAGGACGTCAGTCGCAGCCCGGGTGGCGACAGCCGTATCTTCATGAACAGCTGCATAGGTTGCCACACCGGCATGGATCCCATGGTGCAGGCCTTCGCGTACTACGATTTTGTGTACCCGGACGGCAACGAGGATGCCGGCCAGCTGGTGTACACGCCCAACGCCGTGCAGCCCAAGTACCTGATCAATTCGGACAACTTCAAACCGGGCTACGTGACGCCGAATGACAACTGGGACAACTACTGGCGCAGCGGTCCCAACTCCAACCTGGGCTGGGCCACCGGCGGCCCCGGCAGCAGCGGAAGTGGCAGCGGTGCGGCCAGCATGGGTGACGAACTGGCCAACAGCGTGGCGTTCGAGCGTTGCCAGGTGACCAAGGTCTACCGAACGGTTTGCCTGGGCGATCCCGACCAGGGCCAGGTGGATACCATGCTGGTTGACTACAACGGCAACAACAAAAGTCTGAAACAGGTCTTTGCCAGGGCTGCCACGCTGTGCATGGGTAACTGACAGGATAAGAACAGGGGAAAGGTATCATGAATCCAGCCATCGAATTTCTGTCAGCAGCCGGCGACCGTCGTGCGCTGCGTGTGGTTCTGCAATGTACGGTATGCCTGCTGGCGGCCATGCTGCTGAGCGCCTGCGGTGGCGGTGCTTCTACCGAGACCAACCCGACCGCCGGCCTGTCGAACAATACCGGTAACCTGGGTATCTCCGCGTATACCGGGCCGAACGCACAGACCGCAGATATCCGTGCCTTCCAGGTGAATGTCTGGGAGCCCCTGCGGGTACCCACCAAGTGCGGGGCGTGTCACAGCCCGACCGTGGGGCAGACGCCGATGTTTGTGCGCGATGACAACGTCAACGACGCCTATGCCGCGGCAAACCCCTTAATCGACCTGGACAATCCCGCCGCTTCGCGACTGGTGACCAAGGTGGCCGAAGGCCACAACTGCTGGGTATCCAGCCCCGCGGCCTGTGCGACCGCGATCACCGGCTATATCCAGGACTGGGCGGCCGGCACGGCCGGCGGCGGTAAACAGATCCTGCTCACGGCCCCGGTGATCAAGGATCCCGGCGCAACCCTGACCTTTCCTGCGACCGCTGCCGAGACCGCTTTCGCGTCCACGGTCTGGCCGCTGGTGAGGGGAACCGCGCAGTGTGTCAACTGCCACATCGATTCGTCTGCGACCAAACAGCAGCCGTACTTTGCCAGCGACGACGTGGATGAAGCCTACGAGGCCATCAAGTCCAAGATCAATCTGAACGACCCGGCTTCATCGCGGGTGGTGATTCGCCTGCGCGACCAGTTCCATAACTGCTGGACCGGGGCAGCGCCAGCGGACTGCGTCGCCGACGGGGCAACCATGGAAGCCGCCATCATGGCCATGATTGCGGGATCCCCGCCCATACTCCCGAACTCGGTGCAGGCGCCAACCGTGTTCAGCAAGGCCCTGACGCTGGCCGACGGCGTGGTAGCGTCGGGCGGTAACCGCTACGAAAAAGACATCATCGCCCTGTATGAATTCAAGACCGGCAGTGGCAACGTGGCCATCGACAGCAGCGGTGTTGCGCCGGACCTGAACCTGACGTTCAGTCCGGACCCGGATACCTCCAGCGATATTGACTGGGTTGGTGGCTGGGGTATCAGTATCACCAATGGTCGTGCCCAGGGATCCACCACCAGCAGCAAGAAGCTGCGTGACCTGATTACCTCGACCGGGGAATACTCCATCGAGGCCTGGGTGGCACCTGCCAATGTAACCCAGGAAGGTCCGGCGCGCATCGTCAGCTATTCGGCCGGCACCACGGCGCGTAACTTCACGCTGGGCCAGACGCAGTACAACTATGATTTCCTGCAGCGTTCCAGCACCACGGACGGCAACGGCGAGCCCATGTTGTCCACGGACGACAACGATGAAGACCTGCAGGCAACGCTGCAGCACGTGGTGGCGACATTCGACCCGCTGAACGGGCGCCGTATCTACGTCAATGGTGTGTTTACCGGCGATACGGACACGACCGCAGCGGGTAATCTCAATGACTGGGACGACACCTTTGCCTTCGTGCTGGGCAACGAGGTATCCGGCGACCGGCAGTGGCAGGGCACCATCCGCATGGTGGCCATTCACAATCGTGCGCTGACGCAGGAGCAGATCCAGCAGAACTTTGACGTTGGCGTGGGCGAAAAATTCTTCCTGCTGTTTTCGATCGGCGATGTGGCCGGCGTACCGGCCGACAGCTACATCATGTTCTCGGTGGAGCAGTATGACAGCTACAGCTACCTGTTCGACAAACCGACCTACATCAACCTGGATCCCAACAAGACGCCGGGTACCATTCCACTCAAGGGTATGAGTATCGGCATCAACGGCCGTGAGGCAAGCGTCGGTCAGGCGTATCGCAACCTGGACATCAGTATCACCGACGCGTCCTATGACCCGGTCAATGGCCAGCGCCTGTCGCCGATCGGCACTATTATTCCACTGGAGAACGGTGCGGACACCGACGAGTTCTTCCTGACCTTCGAAGTGCTGGGTGGTGCCAGCAATCCCCCGCCGCCGGAGGTAGCGGTGCCCGTGCCGAACGTACCGGCCCCGGCCCCGGCGTCCGCTATCGGCGTGCGCACCTTCGACGAGATCAATGCCACCATGGCCGCGGCCACCGGTGTGAGTGAACAGTCCGTGAGCAGCACCTTCGATACGCTGCGGCGGCAGTTCCCGTCGGTCGAGGACCTGCAGGGCTTCCTGTCGGCCCACCAGATGGCGGTCGCGCAGCTGGCGATCGCCTACTGTTCCGCCATGGTGGACGATGCTGCGCTGCGTGCCGGTTTCTTTAATTTCGGCAGTACCGCGGCGGGTGATGCTTTCTTTACGGCGCCGGTCGTGACGGCATTCAATACAGCCGCCGGGGATTCGGCCGAGAAGAACCGCATTCTTGATGCACTGTACGACCGCATCGTCGGCATACCATCGGCCGGTGGCGGTAATGAACTGCTGAGTGCGCCGTTGCGTTCGGAGCTCAAGGCAGAGCTGATCGGCCCCAACGGTGTGAATGCCAACAACCTGTTCGAGAAACTGGCGGGTAGCTGTGTCAACCCGGGTGATGCCGGCTGTGACGCCGTGCGGACCCGGACCGTCGTCAAGTCCATGTGTGCGGCTACGCTGGCCAGCGCAGCAATGCTGGTGCAGTAGCGATGTGGCAGGCAAACCGAAAAAGTGCGAGGAAGACTAACCATGGCTAAACGTAAACAACCTCTGCACCCGGACGCGCCGCTCAGGCACCGGGATCATGCGCGCCCGGTAACGCGGCGTGATTTCCTGGCCCAGGGTTTTCTCTCCGGCATGGGCATGACGCTCGGTGGTTCGGCACTCAGCCTGCTGGCCAGCTCCCGGGCGCACGCGTCACACGGGTTGTCGCCGGACCTGATCGCGCTGGCCAATTCGCTGCGCGATGCCGGTGGCAACCCGAGTTGTTCGCTGGGCGGCACCGGCTCCAATCCACTGCCCTTTATCTGCTTCGACCTGGCCGGCGGCGCCAATATTGCCGGTTCCAATGTGCTGGTCGGCCGCGACACCCAGATGGATTTCCTGACCACGGCCGGTTACAGCAAGCTGGGTCTGCCGGGGGACATGATCCCGGGCGGGACCGAGGCCACCCCGTCCGCCACCGGTACCAGCAACGGGGATTTCACCGATACGACCTTCGGGCTGGCCTTTCATTCCGACAGCGCCTTCCTGCGCGGGATGGTGGCGAGCGCGCCGACGGTGGTCGCCAGACCGGCCAACGTGGATGGCGTGGTCATCCCGGCCCGTTCGGGGAATGATACCGGTAACAACCCGCACAATCCCATGTACGGTATCGCCAGGGCCGGGGGCGACGGCAGCGTGGTGACGCTGATCGGCTCGCGCAATTCCGATTCGGGCGGTAACTCGATGGCGCCGGCCATGATGATCGACCCGACTATCCGGCCCAGCAAGGTGGACCGTCCCAGCGACGTGACCGGCATGGTGGATACCGGTGATCTGACCGCGATCCTGAGCGAACAGGACGTGGTATCGGTCATGGAGTCGGTGGCACGCGTCAGTAACAGCAAACTGGGGGCCGTGACCACCGGCCTGTCCAGCGACACGGTGATCAAGGACCTGGTGCGCTGCGGGTACCTGAAGGCCGCCGACATCGCGGACCGCTTTGCCGGGGTTCCCGTTGATCCGGCGGGTGATACCCGTATTCGGGGCGGTATCTTCACCGAGGCCGAATTCGACAACGACCGGGAGTTCCGGAAAACCGCGTCGGTGATGAAAATGGTCATCGACGGGAACGCCGGCGCCGGAACCATTGCCATGGGTGGCTACGATTATCACACGGGTGACCGTTCCACCGGCGAAATTCGTGACCTGAGGGCCGGGCGCTGTATCGGCGCCTGCCTGGAATACGCCGCGCTGGTGGGTAACCCGGTAATGATCTATGTGTTCAGTGACGGCTCCCTGGCCAGTAACGGCACGCTGGATAATTCCACGGACGGCCGGGGCAAGGGCGTGTGGACCGGTGATAACTCCTCTACCGCTGCCTCCTTCATCCTGGTGTACAACCCGAACGGCGTCACGGCGCTGCGCCGCCAGATCGGTGCATTCAGCGGCGACGGCTCGGTGATCACCTCGTCCAGCCCGGCCGCCAACAACGTCAACCTGCTGGTGGAAACGGTCATTCTCAACTACATGTCGATGACCGGTCAGATTGGCCAGTTTTCCAGCCTGTTCAGCGGATTCGGCACCAATCCCAGCGCGGTCCTGCTCGACAGCCTGACCGCTTTCGGGCCACTGGCCTGAATTCAGTATTTCGGGGACGGCGGCTCAGCCGTCCCCGAAGTTACGCCCGATCGTCCGGGCAATCACCCAGGCTTCCACCCGCTGCGCGCCCGCCCGTTTGAGGGTGCGTGCAAGCTCATTGAGGGTGGCGCCGGTGGTGAGTACGTCATCCACCAGCAGGAAACGTTCACCCGACAGGGGGCGCGTCACCGAGAAAGCACCACGGACATTGTGTCGCCGTCGGTCGGCGGGCAGGTCGGACTGGGCCGCCGTTGCCCGGTGTTTCCGGCACTGGGTCGGTGCCGGTACATACCCCTTGCGTACCAGCGGCCTGGCGATTTCCAGCGCCTGGTTGTAGCCGCGTACCCGCAGGCGTTTGCGGTGCAGCGGGACGGGCAGCAGCTTGACCGGTTGGCTTTCCGGCGCTGCAACCCGTTGTGCCAGCAGGGCGCCCAGCAGTCGCGTAGCCGTCAGATCCTGCCGGAATTTGGCGTCCTGTATCCATTGGTCGACGGGTGCGCGGTAGCTGAACAGTGCCTGGCAGCGATCAAGGTACGGTGGCGATTGCTGGCACCGGGCACAACGGGTTGCAGAGGAATCCTCGGGCAGCGGGAGCGCGCAGCCGGAACAGGTGCGCGGCAGCCAGGGCAGCTCGTCCCGGCAGGCCGCGCACAGCGCGAAGTCCTGCGTCCCGGTCGGCGCCAGGCACAGCCTGCAGGTCTGTGGAAACAGGACAGACTGTAGTCTGTTTAACCAGTTGTTAACCAATGCCATCCATCCGTGGTTGACAATGAGTCCGCGGCGGCCGCATAGTTCGACCCAATGTGAGCAGTCTAACTGATTGAACGGTATGCCTGAAGCCGATATTTCCGCGCCGCTGGACGCGGACGACCGCGTGCTGCCGGGACGCAAGGCCCGCAGCGCGGCGTCTGTATTCAATTACGGCAATATCCTCGCCATTCTCGTGCCCGTTCCGCTGGGTATGCTGTGGCTGGGCCTGTCGATGCTGGTGTACGCCATGAACCGGCACCATCCCAACGAAAAAGTGGGCCACTATACCCAGCAGGCCGCCTACCGCTTTTATGGCATCACGGGATTTTTTGTCGCCGCCGCCACCTTTATTCCCGGCGGGGGCTGGAACTATTACCTGATTGCCTGGGCTTTCGCGGCCCTGGTGCTGATTCCCTGGTCCATCCTGGACCTGGTTCGCATCCGTCGGGATCAATGGGACGATATGGAGTTACCGGTAGACCACCATGAAACAGGCAGCCTCTGAAGAATACCCCCGGCAAGTCACGCACCCCCTGCGCTTCGACTGGACACAGGCGGAGATCGCA
>DRQL01000004.1 GCA_011371465.1 Gammaproteobacteria bacterium
ATATCGGGCAGGAACTGCCCGCGCTGACCCGCACCCTGATTGCGATGAGCGACTTTCTGCGCAACTACGGCCTGCTGATGCTGGTGTTGCTGGTGCTGGCCGGTGGCGGAATCGCCTGGGTGCTGAAAAAAGAAGGGCCGAAACGACGTTTTCACGAAATCCTGCTGCGCCTGCCGCTGATCGGCCGGCTGGAGCGCGGTGTCAACGCAGGCCGTTTTGCGCGCACCTTCAGTATCGTTACCGCCAGTGGTGTGCCGGTGCTCGACGGTTTGCGTATCGCCTCGGAAGTCATGTCCAACCTGCCGATGCGGGAGTCCGTGGAAGAAGCCACGCGCAAGGTGCGCGAAGGCGCGAGTATTCACGCGGCGCTGGAGAAGAGCGGCTATTTCCCGCCCATGATGGTGCACCTGATTGCCAGTGGTGAGGCCAGTGGCAAACTGGAGGAAATGCTGGAGCGCGCGGCGACCAACCAGGAGCGGGAAATCGAAACCCTGATTTCCGCGGTCATGGGCCTGTTCGAACCGATCCTCATCCTGGTGATGGGGGCCGTGGTGCTGATCATCGTACTGGCGCTCCTGTTGCCGATCTTTAACCTGAACCAGCTGGTGAGTTGAGCGGGGGAATGGATCAACGTTAAGCGGTGCATGGTTCAGACGGTTTGTCGGATTACGCTGCGCTAATCCGACCTACGGTTCGGCGTTACACCGCTGTTACCGTTGCTGTAGGTTGGGTTAGCGAAGCGTAACCCAACAATGTCATTCAACCACGCAGAAAGCCCGGTGCCACCCGCGTAGTGTTTATCGGATTACGCTGCGCTAATCCGACCCACGGTTCGGGGTCACACCGCTGTTACCGTTGCCGTAGGTTGGGTTAGCGAAGCGTAACCCAACAAAACCGGCAATTGCACCAAACCATACGCCATACAGCCCCGTATGGCCGGATTAGCGCAGCGTAATCCGACAAACCGCCTTGCTACTGCACGCCATTCAACGCCGCCGTTATCAGTGAAAATCCCGCGATTGCGTCACCAGCCGCCCCAGTAAATGACTGTGGTCTTCCAGCCGCCCGGCAATCAGGTGCAGTACCTCTCCTTCACGCTGCAGCCTGCCTTCTACCCCCAGCAGCCTGGCGTTTAACAGAAGCCGGCGTTGGCGTTGTGCCAGTTGCGGCCAGACAATGACCTGGGTGACGCCGGTTTCATCCTCGATAGTGACAAAAATCACACCGGATGCATTGCCCGGACTTTGCCGGCCGGTGACGATGCCGCCGGTGCGGACGAGACTGCCGTGCGTGTGCAGGCGCAGCTGACAGGCCTGCAGCAGACCAAGGCGGGACAGCCGGTGGCGCAATAACACCAGTGGATGACGCCCCAGGCTGAGACCGGTGCTGGCGTAGTCGGCAACCAGCTGCTCGCCCTCGCCAGGCGCCCTGAGCATGGGAATGGCTTCTCCGGACCGGTTGTCTTCCAGCAAGGGGCTTGCCGGTTCAATACCGGCGCAGGCCCAGCGTGCCTGGTGGCGGTGTCCGGCCAGTGAGGCCAGGGCATTGGCGGCGGCCAGTGCTTCCAGGTCGCCGCGGTCAAGCCGGGCGCGCCGGGCGAGGTCGGGGATGTCGCGAAAAGGACGCTGGTTGCGGGCCTCGACAAGGCGTTTTGCTGCACTGCGGGACAGGCCCTTGATCTGCTGCAGGCCGAGACGCAATCCGCTTCTTTCCAGGGTGCATTCTCGTTCACTGCAGGCCACATTGATCGCCAGCACGTCGCCGCCATGCCGGCGCAGGTCGTCGACCAGCTGGCGCGGGCTGTAAAACCCCATGGGCTGACTGTTGAGCAGCGCACAGGTGAAGGCTTCCGGGTAGTGGTGTTTGAGCCAGGCCGAGACGTAGACCAGCAGGGCAAAGCTGGCCGCGTGTGATTCCGGGAAGCCGTATTCACCAAAACCCAGTACCTGTTGAAAGACCTGCTGCGCAAATGCTTGCGAGTAACCGCGTTCGCGCATGCCGTCGATCAGCCGCTGTTCGAAAGCCATGATCCGGCCGTGTTTGCGCCAGCTGGCCATGGAGCGGCGCAGTTGATCGGCTTCGCCGGGCGAGAAGCCGGCGGCCACCATGGCCAGCTTGATGACCTGTTCCTGGAAAATGGGGATACCCAGGGTGCGTTCCAGTACCCCGCGGACAGCCGGTGAGGGATACGTCACGGCTTCCAGGCCCTGCCGCCGGCGCAGGTAGGGGTGCACCATATCGCCCTGGATCGGGCCGGGCCGCACAATGGCGACCTCGATCACCAGGTCGTAGAAACAGGCCGGCCGCAGGCGCGGTAGCATGGACATTTGTGCGCGCGATTCGATCTGAAAGACGCCGATGGTATCGGCGCGGGAAATCATGGCGTACACGGCGGGGTCTTCGGCCGGTATGTTGTCCATGTCCAGCCGGGTGCCGTGGTGCTGCCTGACCAGGTCAAAGCAACGATGGATGGCGCTCAGCATGCCCAGTGACAGGCAGTCGATTTTCAGCAGCCCCAGGGCATCGAGGTCGTCCTTGTTCCATTGAATGACCGTGCGACCGGGCATGGCGGCATTTTCAACCGGTACCACGCGTTCGAGTACATCCCGGGTAATGACAAAGCCCCCGACGTGCTGTGACAGGTGGCGCGGGAAGCCGGTCAGTTGCCGTGCCAGTTGCAGCAGTTGTCGCAGGGCCGGGTTGTCGGGGTCAAAACCGGCCTCACGCAAGCGACTGGACAAAGCAGTCGGGTCCTGTGAAGCCGGGCTTTTCCCCCGCTGGCCGTCCGGCGATTCTTCGGGCACGCTGCGGAAAAATGACGCCGGACCGGTCAGTTTCATTACCGTTCCCAGACGGCCGATCTGGTCCAGACTGAATCCCAGCGCCTTGCCGACGTCGCGCAGTGCGCTCCTGGGCCGGTAGCGGATGACCGTGGCGGCCAGGGCCGCGTGTTTGCGACCGTATTTGCGGTAGATATACTGGATGACCTCTTCACGCCGCTGGTGTTCGAAGTCCACGTCGATATCCGGGGGTTCGCTGCGTTGCCTGGAAATGAAACGCTCGAACAGGGTTTCAATGCGCGCGGGGTCTACTTCCGTAATGCCCAGGCAATAGCAGACGGCGGAATTGGCCGCAGAGCCGCGGCCCTGGCAGAGGATGTTGCGCGAACGGGCAAAGCGGACAATATCGTAGACGGTAAGAAAGTAGGGTTCATAGTGCAGTTCAGCAATCAGTGCCAGTTCGTGCTCCACCAGGGCGCGGACCCTGTCGGGGGCTCCACGTGGCCAGCGCCGCTGCATGCCGGCAGTGGTGAGCCGGCGCAACCAGTCGTGCGGGGAGAGATTGTCCGGGGCCTGCTGTTCGGGGTATTCATAGCGCAGTTCGTCCAGTGAGAAATGGCACAGGCCGGCGATATGCAGGCTGGTATCGAGCAGGGAACGGGGGTACAGCATGCCCAGGCTGCTGCGGTCGCGCAAAAAGCGTTCGCCATTGGCGTGCAGGGAAAAGCCGGCATCCTGCAGGGGCACACCGAGGCGGATGGCAGCAAGCGTATCGTGTAACGGGCGGCGTTCGCGTGTATGCATGTGGACCGCGCCGCAGGCGACCAGTGGCAACCCGGACTGCCGTCCCAGGGCCTGCAGGGTTTGCAGGCGCAGTGGGTCCCGGCCGTCCAGCTGGCAGGTGAAACCGATCCAGGCGCGTTGTGAAAAATGGGCCTGCAGCCACTGCGCGGTACGCCTGCGTGCGGCGTCAGGCTGCCGGTCTGCATGTATCCAGATCAGCAGGCAACCATCCACGTGTGCCGGTAACGAATGGCGGTGCAGGCGGTATTCACCCTTGGGGGCCCGGCGCCGGGCCCGGCTGATCAGGGCGGACAGGTTGCCATAGGCTTTGCGGTTGGTTGCCAGCAGCACCAGCTGGAGTCCGTCATCCAGCCGGAATTCGCTGCCCGTGATCAGGGGCAGGCCGATTTCCCCGGCGGCCGTGTGGGCGCGCACAATACCGGCCAGGGAGCACTCGTCGGTGAGCGCCAGGGCGCTGTAGCCCAGTTGATGCGCACGGGTCACGAGTTCTTCCGGGTGGGAAGCCCCGCGCAGGAAGCTGAAGTTGCTGATGCAGTGCAGCTCGGCATAGCCGGCCTGGTCGGATGCGCGCATTCGGATCACCTATACTGTATAAATATACAGTATAGGTGATCCGAATAATCACTGGAAAGGGGGCAGGAGGGCTGATACATTGAGGTGGTAGTGAAGACGGCGCTGCTGCGGGATTTCGGCGAAAATGCGGTGGGGGAAAATACGGAATGACAGCTGCTGAAACGGAGGTCTGGCTGGACGGTGACGGCATTGTCCGAATCCGCTACCCGCAGAACTTCAACCTGACGCTGCAGGTGATGCAGGAGGTGAACCGGCGGCATCGCCGGCTGACGACGGATAAACGGCCGGTCCTGGTCTACGCCGAGTCCGTGGCTTCGGCGGAGTATGAAGCCCAGCAGTTCGCCTCGACACAGCAGGCGATCGAACTGACCACTTGCCTGGCGATCATCGTCCGGTCCTTCTTTACCCGCGCCATGGCGGAACTGTTCATGAAGTTTCACAAGCCCCCCTATCCCACGCGCATCTTCAATGACGAACAGGCCGCGCTGGCCTGGCTGGAAGACTGTGCAGGGGACAGTGCGGAAACTAACGGCGGGCGCCGGTAATGCGTGCCGACTGAGCAGTGGCTGACCGGAAAGCAGAAGCAGGTGACCGGGAACTCCGGCTGGAGCGCTTGCTGAAAGAGGTGCGTGCCTGCCGGATCTGCGAGTCGGAACTGCCGTTCGAACCCCGGCCGGTCCTGAAGGCAAGGGCCACGGCCCGCCTGCTCATTGTCGGTCAGGCGCCGGGCACACGGGTTCATGCCACCGGAATTCCCTGGAACGATCCCAGCGGTGACCGCCTGCGCAGCTGGCTGCAGGTGGACCGGGAATTCTTTTACGATGACAGCCGGGTTGCGATTATTCCCATGGGGTTCTGTTACCCGGGCAAGGGGCGTTCCGGGGATCTGCCGCCACGCCCGGAGTGCGCGCAGCAGTGGCGGG
>DRQL01000005.1 GCA_011371465.1 Gammaproteobacteria bacterium
ATTCGCCAGCCTTGAAGTGCTGAATTCCCTTCCCTGGTCCTTGATGGAGAAAATAAACTTGCCGCCAAGCGCCATGCCCGTAACGATAATGCCATCACCATTCGAATCCACTGTATTCACCTCGTCCGAGTCAAACCCGAAATCATCCGTATCAAACTCGAAACACCGCACTGCGACCTTGTACTCCCGGGTAAAGTCCTTTCCGGTCAGGGTTCCCGTGAAACTGCCCGGAAACGCCTGCGTCCGGGATCGTCCGGTCTCTTCTTCTCCTTTGCTGCAGGCAAGCAGCAAGAGGGTGATCATGCCAAAGGCCATCAGCTTCTTCATTGTTTTCTCCTGTCCAGGGTTCAGGGATTTATCCGGATTGAATTTCTGTCATCAACCGGCAGCTTGCCGCCCGCCTGGCCTGACGTGCAGATCCGGTCCTGGGTACCGTCAGGCAAGGTAATCACCCGGCACTGGTTACCGGCCGGACAGTCCGACGCAAAATCACAGCGCTGATAGCAGACAGACGGCGCCCCGCCCACCGAGTAGCAGGTACCTCCGTCCGCGCAGGAATCGTCCGAGCTGCAGCGCTGCCCCGGCCTGAACCTGCCGCCCGGCCGGACCTGCGCCACCTCCGGTTGAGGCTTCACCTGATCGCCGACACTGCCCTTCGGCAGCACCACTGGCGGGGTACCCGACCTGCCTGGTTCAGACAGGTCGCCCTGGCCTGACGTGCAGATCCGGTCCTGGGTACCGTCAGGCAAGGTAATCACCTGGCACCGGTTACCGGCCGGACAGTCCGTCGCGGTATCACAGCGCTGGTAGCAGACAGAAGGCGCCCCGCCCACCGAGTAGCAGGCGCCTCCCGCGCAGGATTCATCCGAGTCGCAGCGCTGTCCGGGCACGAACCCGTCGCCTGGCGACGATGACTTCTCGACTTCGCCCGGAGCAAGCGAACAGATGCCATCCTGCACTCCACCGGGCAAAGTAACCCTCTGACAATCCCTGCCGGACGGACAGTCCGACGCAAAATCACAGCGCTGATAGCAGACAGACGGCGCCCCGCCCACCGAGTAGCAGGTGCCTCCGTCCGCGCAGGAATCGTCCGAGCTGCAGCGCTGCCCCGGCCTGAACCTGCCGCCCGGCCGGACCTGCGCCACCTCCGGTTGAGACTTCACCTGATCGCCGACACTGCCCTTCTGCAGCACCACTGGCGGGGTACCCGACCTGCCCGGTTCAGGCAGGTCGCCCTGGCCTGACGTGCAGATCCGGTCCTGGGTACCGTCAGGCAAGGTAATCACCTGGCACTGGTTACCGGCCGGACAGTCGGACGCAAAATCACAGCGCTGGTAGCAGACAGATGGCGCCCCGCCCACCGAATAACAGGTGCCTCCGTCCGCGCAGGAATCGTCCGAGCTGCAGCGCTGCCCCGGCCTGAACCTGCCGCCCGGCCGGACCTGCGCCACCTCCGGTTGAGGCTTCACCTGATCGCCGACACTGCCTTTCGGCACCACTACCGGCAGCTTTTTACCAGCAGGTTCGACAGATTCAGCCTGCTGCACCACTGATCTGTCGCCTGCCTGCCCATCGATACCGACCCCGGGCGTCTGGCGCTTTCCGGTCGGAAGTCCTGATGAATTTCGCCCATCGCCACCACTACCGGGTACCGTCTCTACCGACGGTCCATGCGCCACAGTGTCATCTCCCGACCCCTTCCGGACGGGGGCTGACCGGCGGGTTGTTCCGCTACCTGACGTGTGCCCGCGAGCGATTTCAGCAATCTCTTTAACACTGAGCGCACGCGGAAACACCCGCACATCATCAATCTGCATGCGCTTTGCAGGCAATGCGAACGACAGGAAATCCATTGAACCGACAAAGACATACTTGCCGGTGGCACCACCAGGCCCTTTCCAGGTCCGGGTATCGGCACGCACATGGCGCCGCTTCGGGTCCAGATCCATATTCAGGTCCGTGAACGTCTGGTAGACATTACCCTCATGGACCCGCATGGTGCGCGCCCTGTAGTCCCACACGCCGGCGACCAACACCCATTCCTCCAGTGGCAGCTTGCCCAGTCGATCCGGGTGGCGAGTCTTGGATCTTCCTCCCCTCATCAACACCGAACCGCCACTGGTTTGCAAAACCGGCAGCCCGTCGGGTCCGTCCGAGAAGATGATACCGCTGAAACTGCCATAGCTGCGCGGGAGTCTGATCCAGGCTGTGACCGTGATCCGCGGGATTTTATGGGGGTCGAGGTCCAGCGGCACCGCAACCACCGCAGCGTTGCCAACTTCCAGCGCCCGGCCGAATTTCCCCGCTACATATTTCACGCATGGCGTGGCAGCTTCACCGCCATCGACAGGCGTGCATCGATCCCCCTGGTAGATTCTGCCCGGGCTCGCGTCACCATCGAAGGGGAGATACAGCAACTCGGCATGGGCCGGAATGGCAAAAAACATCCCCGCGCAAACCAGCAACAGAACGTGCTTCAGGAAGGCGTGATTGCCCTTTTTGCATACGGACATGGACACTTCCTCCATTTGCCGCCAGCATGTCATGCATCGCACAGTGTTATGGCTGTACCCCGGTTTTACCCGTTTCTCCTGCTGACAGACAGTTCCGGTGTGTGCTTCTACCGCCCGAACAGGGAGTCCATGCCCTTTCTGATCGAGTTGCGAAGTTCGCGCATGGTTTCGTTTTTCACCGTATCCTCGGTAGTCTTTTGCGCATCATTGGCATATTCCTCAACGTAACCCTGCTCTTTATTGGCGCTACTCCCTGTATTACCGGCCGGCGCAGGATAACCCGGAGCTGTACCGCCTTGCGGCACCATGCCCATGCCCGGCATACCACCCATATTGAACTTCCTGTAACCGGCGGGAATTTCGAACAGTGAATCAGGCTGGGATCTACGATCAAGCCTGGTAATCTCGAATTTAAAGCGCTGCTTCTTGCCATTTGACTTGCTGACCATAAAACCCTTGACAGCAATGTTGTCGTCAGTGAACCAGGTGAATCCGCCAAAACGGCCATCACTGGATTCATACACCGATTTGTACTTGGTCGTCGGGATCCCGTTCACCGTCTCGCGGCCGACCCGCTCCCTGGAGATCAGCTTGTACTGCGGCGCCTGCTTGCTGCCTCGCTCCGGGTCAACTTCCATATACATCCCCTGACCCATGATCATCCAGAACTTGTGCAGATCGAAACGCCGGATCATTGACATTTTCTGCCCGCCCATTTCCATATCATCACGAACCTTGCCCGGCTTGTAGAAAATATGGGCAACCCCTTTCATCTCTTCCGTTTCGAACTTCGCTTCTGCCGCAAAAGGCGTCTTTATACGACCGACCTCCTCGTTCATCTCACCGAGCCCGACAACCAGGCTACCGACAAAAGCCTGCGCCGAACCGCCGACCATTAAACACAGCAACAATACAGAACATCCGGATAACCTGGGTAGATTCATGACAGTCCCTCTCTCTTTTTTGTACATGCCCCACTACATGTGGCGACAGAAATATGACGCAAGCAAGCGCGGGGGACGGGGATCGGGTGGGTACTACAGCTGGCTTTGAGTAAATACACGTGACTGCTCCCCGCTTGTTGTTATTGGCCGTGAGCCTGCGGGATTCAAGCCACGTGAGCCACTTGCTGGTTTTTACCGGGCTGACAGGTGTGCGCCCGCTGACGCCGACTATTGCTGAATTATAGTCGCACGTTGTATACACTCTAGCACACCGGAGCGTATACAGACAATTTACATTGCACGTTCAGAAAAGCGTATTGCCACGCTCCACCAACAAAAAAGAGACAAGGGAGGAAAAATGGATCAGGTCAGAATTCATCGCACCGCGTTGTTCCTGCTGCTTGTCATGGTAGCTGCCGCCCGGTCGACCGGCGTTATTGCCGAAAATCGGGCGGATGCCGACGTCGACGCTCGCAACTTCCCGGAGTACTGCAGCGGTGAGCTGTCGACTGACCGACGCTCAAGATTCGGAGCCGGACTGCGCCAGGCGGAACAGGCGCTGGCGGCCGGCAACGCGAGCGTAGCGAAGACTGCCCTCCAGGAAGCCATGTCAGCTGTTTATCGCGGAGGCGCGGAAGACAGTATTATATCCGTGAAGTGTTTCGGAAAAGCCACGGCAGATCGCTGGCTGTCGGCACAACTGGCACAGCAACGCCTGGAACCGGTCCCTGCAATCTTTGTAACAGCTGCCGATCACGGCGCGCGCGGCATCATCGACCTTGTCAGCAAACAACCGGTTGCGCGTTTTGGACCATCCCTGGAACAATTGCGGCGTATCACGCAACGTATCGAGGCAGACCGCGAGTTTGGCGCATTTATACTTCCGAAGGAAAAAGCGATTGCCAGGGCCTGCACCGATGCCCGGAAGACACTGGTTCAACTGGGCCGCAAACGGAGCGCGAATGCCCTGGCGGAAGAAGAGCGGGTTTTCAATCGCCCGGTAACGGCCGATGAGAAGGCTGCGGCAGACTCGCTCGAAGGAGCACAGGCCCTGATCAGCTCCATCGCAGGGGTCAGGAGGGACACAGCCACCGAACAGGAAACGCTCCTGGTGCGTACACGGGTTCCGAAGTCGATGGAGCTGTTGCGCGAAGCCCGTGGCTGGGATCCTGATAACCATGACAACGTTCAGTCCCGGCCAACCTCCAAACGCGCGCGGAAACGGGGAGACGCAATGCTGGCGAGTGCAAACGACAGGACGCTCAGCCTTGGTGCACGTGACCGTTTCTATTCAGCGGCCATCAGCTACTACGATTTTGGCGGCTGGAAAGCGCAGGCCGCGCAGGCGTCAACCGCACAGCGCAACATTCAGGCCAGCCTGAATGCACAACGCGCCCGCCAGCAGGCCGAGATGAAAAATAACCTGGAGAAAAAGCGACAGGAGCTGGAACAGGCCAGGGAAAAAATGACGAAGACCGAGGAGGAAAAAAAACGTTTCAGGGAAGAAGCCGAATCACTGGAGTCCGAGCTGGGCCTCTGAAAGCCGGCTCCGCTACGCTACCCATTGTCTGTTAACCCTCGAACGTCATACGAGCAGGCGATAACGTTGCGCCGTCGCCAGCCAGGGGCATTCAGGGATAACGCCATAAAAACCGAATCAGCCATTTAACCCGCTGTCCTGGCGGAATATGTACTGGTAGCGGGGGCTGGATTTGAACCTACGAACTTCGGGTTATGAGCCAGCCTCCGTAGCTACCGCTCTTTTAAAATCAAGCACTTGTGGGGGCGCCCGTTGCACACATTGCACCACAATGCAGGACAATGCATCACTGATCCCGTCAAAAGTCCCGCACGGGATTTAGCGTTCTGGATGTTGCCAGCTTCTCCAGCTACGACTCTTTTTCATAATTGTTACGATACATCGAGTATTGATAACTTACCCCTAGGTATTGTAACATTCCACCATTATGGCTACCAAAACCACACGGGCAGACAAGATCCTGGAACTGGCCAGGAAATTCGGCGTGCTGCGTCCGCGCGACCTGGATCCCTACAACATTCCGCGGACTTATCTCAGCCGCCTCTGTACGTCCGGGAAGCTGCAACGGATCGGCCGGGGACTCTATATCCTGCCGGGAACCCATGCCACCGAACACCACTCGCTCGCAGAAGCCTGCAAACGTGTGCCCAAAGGCGTAGTCTGCCTGCTGTCCGCCCTGCGCTTTCACGAACTAACGACCCAGGCACCGTTTGAAATCTGGCTAGCCATCGGAGAAAAAGCCTGGCGACCCCACCTGGAATACCCACCGCTTCGCGTCGTGCGCTTCTCCCATACCACACTCAGTGCCGGTGTGGAGGAACACCAGGTTGAGGGAGTAGCCGTGCATGTGTATTCCCCTGCCAAAACCGTAGCAGACTGTTTCAAATATCGTAACAAAATCGGTCTGGATGTCGCCATCGAAGCACTCAGGGAATGCTGGCGATCACGGCGCTGCAGCATGGATGACCTTTGGCACTTTGCTGGTATCTGCCGCGTACGAAATGTCATGCGCCCCTACCTGGAATCCATCGTTACATGAACGATAAACGCGGCAAAAATACAGCGGCCTCAGTGCGCGACCGATTGCTGGTGCTGGCCCGTGAACGGGGCGAGGTTTTCCAGTTGCTCCTGACCCGCTACGGGTTGGAAAGACTCTTGTACCGCCTTGGCAAGTCCGCTTATCGGGATCGATTCATCCTGAAGGGTGCGATGCTGTTCATGCTGTGGAGTGACCAACCACACCGCCCGACACGCGATGCAGATTTCCTTGGATTCGGTGACAGCAGTGAAGACAGTTTGCAGGCAATCTTTCGCGAACTCTGTGACATTCCCGTCGAAGATGACGGCTTGAACCTGATGGCCGACAGCGTACAGGTTGAAGTGATCCGCGATGAAGCAGAATACGGCGGCATACGCGTGCGACTCTTCGGTGACCTCGCCGGAGCCCGAGTACCGATTCAGGCCGACATCGGTTTCGGTGACGCCGTGACACCCGAGGCAAGAGAAATCGAGTATCCCACGCTGTTGGGCAACCGAGCCCCTCGCCTGAAGGCGTATCCCCGCGAAACCGTGGTCGCAGAGAAATACCAGGCACTGGTTCACCTGGGCATAGTGAACAGCCGAATGAAAGACTTCTACGATCTCTGGGTTATCGCCCACGAATTCGATTTCAACGGCCTGACATTGTCAGAAGCGATCCGCAATACCTTCTCGCGTCGTCGCACACCTTTACCGGAACACACACCGTCCGGACTCAGCTCCGGGTTCTATGAAGATGCGCATAAGAATGCTCAGTGGAACGCATTCGTACGTAAGGGAACGCTCGCCACCTCCCCGCCCTCATTAACGGACGTCTGTCATTTCCTGGAGATATTCCTTCTCCCGCCAACGCAAGCGTTGGCTGAGCATCAGGACTTCAGGGCAAAATGGGAACCCGGTGGGCCATGGCATTGACAAAGGAGCAATCACTACGCCAGGCGATCGATCGCGAGAATGCGATGCTCGCTGATCTCGCACGCAAACATAATGAGAGTCGGGAACGATTGACGGTACTCAAGACTAAGCTTGCCACCCTGGAATCAATGCCTGTTATTCCTTCCACCCCGGCAACACAACCCAGCGCTGATATACCTACCACCGCAGAAAGAAAGATTTCATTGTATCGCAGCCTATTCCGGGGCCGGAATGATGTCTACCCAAAGCTCTGGGTAAGTTCGAAGACCGGCCGAAAAGGGTATTCGCCGGCCTGCGGCAATGAATGGGTACGTGGCGTCTGCGAAAAACCCCGGGTGAAATGCAGCGAGTGCCCGAATCAGGCATTTCTTCCACTCGATAATCAAGTCTTCCTTGACCATCTTCAGGGCCGGCACACCATCGGCGTCTATCCCCTGCTTAAGGATGAAACCTGCTGGTTCCTTGCCGCAGACTTTGACAAAGAATCCTGGCTCGATGACGTGGCGGCCTTTGTCCATACCTGCCGGGACATCGGCATCCCAACCGCAGTGGAACGTTCGCGATCGGGTGACGGCGCCCATGTCTGGTTCTTCTTCAGCTCACCTATCCCCGCCGTAAGCGCCCGTCGCGTGGGTTGTTATCTCATTACCGAGACCATGGTACGCCACCATCAGCTGGCCATGAGTTCCTATGACCGTCTGTTCCCCAATCAGGACACCCTGCCACGCGGCGGCTTTGGTAACCTTATCGCCCTGCCACTGCAATATGAACCTCGGCAAGCGGGAAATTCGGTTTTCCTGAATGACGACTTCCAGCCGCACCCGGATCAATGGGCCTATCTCTCTTCTCTGACACGGATGGCCCCGTCCACCGTGGAATCCATCGCCCGCGAAGCTGCCCAGTTGGGAAAGATTGTCGGCGTGCGGTTCAACTCAGCAAATGAATACGAAAAGGATGAGACGCCGTGGACACGTCCGTCCTTAGGACAATCAGAGAACGCACACATTACCGAACAGGTACCCGCTGAAGTCCACGCCGTACTTGCACAGCGCCTGTTCGTGGACAAAGAAGATCTACCATCACCCATGCTGAACCAGATCAAGCGACTGGCAGCCTTTCAAAATCCGGAGTTCTACAAAAAGCAAAGCATGCGACTGTCAACGGCATTGACACCACGGGTAATCAGCTGTGCTGAGGAGTTTTCCAGGCACATCGCCCTGCCTCGGGGATGTCAGGATGAACTCGCGGTTTTGCTAAAGGAATATGGCAGTACACTGAGTATTGACGACCAGCGGCATTCCGGAGAGCCGCTCGATGTGCAATTTGATGGCAAACTCACGGCCATCCCGCAACAGGCCGTTAATACCCTGCGCAATCATGATACCGGGGTCTTCGTTGCACCACCGGGTGTCGGCAAGACTGTTATCGGAACCTGGCTGATCGCCGAGCGGCAATGCAATACCCTGGTATTGGTACATCGCCAGCCTTTGCTGGATCAGTGGGTAGCACAGCTTGCGTTGTTTCTTGGCCTGGACGCCAGGGACATCGGGCAAATAGGCGGTGGCAGGCGCAAACCCAACGGCCAGCTTGATGTTGTCATGATCCAGAGCCTGGTGCGCAAGGACAAGGTGGATGACCTGGTGGCCAACTATGGCCACATCATAGTGGATGAATGCCATCACCTGCCGGCGGTGTCATTCGAACGTGTTCTGACTGAGGCCAAAGCGCGTTTCATTACCGGCCTGACCGCCACACCACAACGCCGTGATGGCCAGCACCCCATTATTGAAATGCAATTGGGTCCAATTCGCTTTACCGTGGATGCTCGAAACCAGGCGGCACACCGTCCCTTCAAACACAACCTCATTATCCGCGAGACGGGATTATCTCTTGATGACAACGATCTGCGTATTCAAGATATTTACCGGCGGCTAATCGCTGACAAGCAACGTAATAATTTGATATTCGATGACGTCTTGCAGGCACTTGAGGAAGGCCGATCACCGATCTTGCTTACGGAACGCAAAGAACACCTGGAATACTTTGCTGATCGATTGCGTAAATTTACGCGCAATCTGATTGTCCTGCAGGGAGGGAAAAGTACAAAAAGACGCCGTGATGACTTGAGTCAACTGGCAGCCATCCCTGATGATGAAGAACGGTTGGTTCTTGCAACCGGGCGTTACATCGGAGAAGGATTTGACGATGCGCGGCTCGACACATTATTTCTGGCCCTGCCGGTGTCCTGGAAAGGAACATTGATTCAGTATGCCGGCAGACTTCACCGCCTTTATCCCGAAAAGACTGAGGTTCGCATCTACGACTACGTAGATCGCGATG
>DRQL01000006.1 GCA_011371465.1 Gammaproteobacteria bacterium
CTGCAGGTCCAGGGTGCCTGCGGCCGCGGCGGACAGTGCAAAAATACCGATGGGTGCCAGTTTGGCCACGAACGAGGCCATTTTCATCAGCGCGTCGCTGACATTCTGCAGGATCAGGAGCAGCCCGTCCTTGTTCTGGACGGGGATCAGCGCGATGCCCATGGCGATACTGAACACCACGACTGCCGGCACAATGGTATTGGCCAGCGACTTGAACGGGTTGGCCGGGATATACAGCGTCAGCGGATCAAAACTGGCGGGTTTGCTGATCAGGCTGCTGCTGAAAAAGGACGCCGAGGTCCAGTCCGGGTAGGCGAATGGCATCACCAGCAGGGTGAGCATGGTAGTCGTCCACAGGAACAGGATCAGTCCCGCGCCGGCGATGCCGATGCGTTTGGCCATGTCCATGTTCAGACGCCCGAGTCCGCCCACCAGCGAAAACAGGATATAGGGCAGCACAGTCATCTGCAGCAGACGGATATAGGCGTCACCCAGGATGTCCAGCTTGCCGGCCGGTTTGCCGACCAGGACACCGAACACGATGCCACCGATAAGGCTGAAAATGACGAGCTGAAAGGGGGAGAGCCTGAATATGCGTAGATTCATCGGCGGAATTATAAGCGCTAAACCCGGTTCAGAACACAGGGTATGCCGACACCGCTAAACCCGGGGGAATTGCCCCGTGCTCCCTGGATGCAGAAGCGAGCACACCGGTGAGGACCTGCAACCGGCATCGCCCGATCAGGACCGTCTGCCGCAGGGATGCGGCAGCCGAGCGGCCAGGGATGGCAGGTTTCGCGTGTCCTGATCGGGTGATGCCGGTTGCAGGTCCGGGTTGACCAGCCTGGTTGAAAACGTGTGCGCTGCAAATAGTGCAACTGCACGACGTAGCGGCTAACGGGACAGTCGTCGGTACATGGCCCGGAACCCGGACTGCAAGTGCATGAAGCCCCGTTGCCTATGCGTTTTCCGCCAGTGCTGCATGCGCCGCCGCGAGACGCGCCACCGGCACGCGCGGTCCGGAGCAGGATACATAGCTCAGACCGATCGCGTGGCAGAAGCGGATGGAGTCCGGGTGTCCGCCGTGCTCACCGCAGATGCCTACTTTCATACCCGGCCGTGTCTCGCGGCCCCATTCGACCGCCAGCTGCATCAGCTTGCCAACGCCCTTGGTGTCCAGCACCTCGAACGGGTTGTCCTGCAGGATGCCGCGTTCGTTATACATGGGCAGGAACTTGTTCTCCGCGTCTTCGCGCGAAAAGGAGAAGGTGGCCTGGGTCAGGTCGTTGGTGCCGAACGAGAAAAACTCGGCTTCTTCGGCGAGGCTGCCGGCGCGCATGCAGGAGCGTACCACTTCCATCATGGAACCGAACTTGAAGTCCACTTTCAGGCCGTACTTGTTTTCTACCACCGCGTGTACTGCGTCGACGTAGCTCTTGACCCGTTTCAGTTCCTGCGAGGTGCACACCTGCGGCACCATGATTTCCGGCTGCACATCAAAACCTTCCTTGCGGCATTCGGCCGCCGCTTCCAGGATAGCGGAGATCTGCATGGAATAGATCTCCGGAAACGACAGGCCCAGGCGTACACCGCGGTGTCCCAGCATGGGGTTCACCTCGTACAGGGCGCGCACCTTTTTCAGCATGGCTTCCTTTTTCTCGATGGCCTCATCGACCAGGTGCGGATCGGTCAGGCATTCGACGCTGGGGCGTTCACGGCCGCTGTACATGAACTGCACGGCGTCCGACAGGATGTTCATGCCCATCACGGTATCTTTCAGGTGTCTCAGCCGCTCCAGTTCCTCCACCAGCTGTTGTTCGGAGGGCAGGAATTCGTGGATGGGCGGGTCCAGCAGGCGGATGGTCACCGGCCGTGGCGCCATGGCCTTGAAAATGCCCTTGAAGTCCTCGCGCTGGATGGGCAGCAGGCGGTCCAGTGCCGTCTGCCGGTCAGCGGTGGTTTCCGCCACGATCATCTCGATGACCACGGGCAGTCTTTCCACGTCGTTGAACATCCGTTCGGTACGGCACAGCCCGATACCCATGGCGCCGTACTTGAGCGCACGTTCAGCATCCTTCGGTGTATCGGCATTGGCCATGACCTGCAGGCGTGCTGTGTCGTCGGCCCAGCCCAACAGCGTTTCCAGGTCGGAAGAAAAATCGGCCTCGATCATCGCCACTTCGCCGAGGTAGACATCACCGGTCGTGCCGTCGATGGTGAGCAGGTCACCTTCGCTGATGGTCTGTTCGCCGACAAAGGCCTTGCGCATCTGTACATCGACATGAATGCCCTCGGCACCTGCCACGCAGGGTTTGCCCATGCCGCGTGCGACCACCGCCGCGTGCGAGGTCTTGCCACCGCGCGCGGTCAGGATACCCTGCGAAGCAAAGAAGCCGTGAATGTCTTCGGGTTTGGTCTCTTCGCGCACCAGGATGACGCGCTGTCCGCCGCGCCCCAGTTGCTCGGCGCGATCGGCATCGAATACCGCGTGCCCGACCGCGGCGCCGGGTGAAGCGGGCAGGCCGCGCGCCAGTGGCGTACTGTGGGCGGCCGGGTCCAGGCGTGGAAACAGCAACTGTTCCAGCATGTCCGGCTGGATACGCAGCAGCGCCTGGCGCCGGTCGATCAGGCCCTCGCGGGTCATGTCCACCGAGGTGCGCACCAGCGCGGTAGCATTCATCTTGCCGTTACGGGTCTGCAGGCAGTAGAAGCGTCCTTTCTCGATGGTGAATTCGAAATCCTGTACTTCCCTGTAATGTGCTTCCAGCCGGTCGCGCAGGGTCTGCAGTTCCCGGTACATGTCCGGCATTTCCTGCTGCAGCCGGTCGATCGGTTTGGGTGTGCGGATGCCGGCCACCACATCCTCGCCCTGGGCATTGACCAGGTATTCACCGAACAGGCGGTTTTCGCCGGTGTCGGGGTAGCGGGTAAAACCCACGCCGGTCGCGCTGTCGTCGCCGAGATTGCCGAACACCATGGTAACCACGTTCACCGCGGTGCCGTTGGCCATGTCCGGGGTGATATTGAACTCGCGCCGGTAGTCCACCGCGCGCTTGCCCATCCAGGAATCGAACACCGCCTTGACCGCGATTTCCAGTTGCTGCATCGGGTCATCCGGGAAAGGTTTGCCGGTCTCGCGTTCCACCACGTCGATAAAACGGTCCGAGATTTCGTGCAGGTCGCGTGCGCTGAGCGCCAGGTCCTGCCGGGCACCGGCCTTTTCCTTGACCGCTTCGAATTCGGCATCGAACGCTTCGTCCGCTACACCCAGCGCGACCTTGCCGAACAGCTGGATGAAACGGCGGTAGGCATCCCAGCCGAAGCGCTCGTTCCCGGTCTGGGCAATCAGGCCCTTCAGGGTCTCGATGTTGAGTCCCAGGTTGAGGATGGTATCCATCATGCCCGGCATGGACATGGCCGAGCCGGAGCGCACCGACACCAGCAGGGGATTCTCGCCGGCACCAAAGACCTTGCCGGTTTTTTCTTCCAGTGTTCGCATCTGTGCCCGGACTTCATCCATGACCCCGGTCGGCAGTTCGTGTTCGCTGCTGTCCAGGTAATACAGGCAGGCCTCTGTGCTGATCACGAAGCCGGGCGGCACGTTGATGCCGATACGGGTCATTTCACACAGGTTGGCGCCCTTGCCGCCCAGCAACATCTTGTTGCTGCCGTCGCCTTCCTCGAACGCGAAGACGTACTTCTGCTGGCTGCTCATGGCGGTTCTCCCGGTGGTCATGGTGATGAGGCGGGCA
>DRQL01000007.1 GCA_011371465.1 Gammaproteobacteria bacterium
AAGTCCGTATCCTGGATACGGCTGCGGGCGGCCGACAGGTTCTCCGAGTAGGTAGTCAGGTTTGCCACGACTGACTCGAAACGGTTCTGTACCGCACCGAAGGTCGCACGTGACTTGGACACGAAGTCGATACCGGTAGTGGAAGAATCCAGATTACCGATAGCGGTTACCGCGGCAGCCGAAGTACTGACATCAATGGTACCGGTCGCCGTCAGGGTTGCGTTGTAACCGGTGATGCTGGTCAGATCCAGGCCGGTTACGCCAATGCGGTTCTCGCTGCCGGAATCCTGGCCAATCTGGAAATTCAGCGTGGTAGCGCTGGAGTTCAGCAGGCTGGTGCCATTGAACGAGGTAGTGGTCACGATGCGTGAAATTTCCTGGGTCAGCTGGTCGACCTCGGCCTGCAGGCCGGTACGATCCTCGACCGTGGCGTTGGCGGACTGCACGGCGATTTCACGGATACGCTGCTGGGCAGACTGGATCTGGGACATCGCGCCTTCACCCGTCTGGGCCAGGGAAATGCCGTCCTGGGCATTACGCACAGCCTGGTTGAGGCCGCGGATGTCAGCAGTCATCTTCTGGATGCTGAACAGGCCGGCCGCATCGTCCTTGGCGGTAGATACGCGCAGACCGGAAGACAGGCGGCGCAGGGAAGTTTCCATCATTCCCTGGGAAGAACTCAGGTTACGCTGTGCGTTGAGTGACGCAATATTGGTATTAATGGTCAAAGCCATGGTAGATACTCCTGAACTTTAGACGGATACCCGCAGGGATATGCAGGATCGGCGTCTGTTATCACTAGCGGATATACCATCGCTATGGTATTCACCGCTTCCGTCAAGGTTAGCGTTCGCGGGGGAGGAAACTTTAAGCTGCCGGGCATCTTTTTTGGTTGCAGTTATACGCAGTTTTTTCAATAGCTTGTGAAATAACCGGGCGTACGCCACCGCGGCCCCTTTGGCGCCGCTCTACAGACTTGCAGCCCGGTGCCGGCCGGCCTGCTGCACGAGCTGACCACCTGCCGGATCCAGTACCGCAAGCCATTCCTGCAGGTGCTGCTGCAACATCCAGTTGTCCCGCACCCAGGCACGCAGCACATCACCTTCCCGCCGGGTGGCATCCATATCGTGGATGCGCTCCCGCACGGCCTTGATCCAGGCGCGCGGCTGGTTGGGCACCCTGCATACCGGCGCTTCCCGGTAGGGCGCAATATCGGTCGCGATGACCGGCCAGCCCAGCGCACCGTATTCCAGGATGCGCAGGTTGCTCTTGGAATTATTGAAACGGTTGTGTTCCAGCGGCGCCAGGGCAAGGTCAAGATTCAGCGTAGCGAGTTTCTGCGGGTACTTTCCGAACGTCACCGGGTTGTGTATTTCCTTTACGTACGGTTGCAGGAACTCGGGACACATACCGAAGAACACCCAGTCAACTTCCTGCGCAGTCTCCCTCACCACCTCTTCGAGTAATTCCAGGTCGCCGAGATGCTGCTGCGCGCCGGCCCAGCCTACGCGCGGTCTGTCCGATGTCGCCCGTTGCGATGTCAGGCTGCCCCAGATGGCTTCATCCAGGTAGTTGGGCACCACACGGATGTCGTCTGCCATGCAACGCAATTCATCCGCCAGGGGTGCGGTGGTCACCACCAGCCGGTCGGCAATGCCGAGGCAGCGGCGCAGGCGCTTTTTGCTGTCCTTGTAACCGGTTTTGGAAAAGGGGTTCTTGGGCGGCAGGGCGAACATGAGGTCATCCTGGCCAAATACGATGAATGCGCCGTTGATTTTTTTATAGGCTTCCATGCTGTCCATATAGGCATCGTGCATGGTGTTGTGCATAAGCAGGGCATCGGGCTGCAGGCGTTCCAGCTCCGCCATGCTGGGCCACTGCTCCAGCTCCTTGTTGAACGGCAGCACCAGGCTGTTGGCCCGCTGTTCGCGGTGTAGCACTTCCAGTGGCTGCTCGATCCGGAATTTCCAGGACCCTATGGATCCTGCGCCGAACCCGATCACCCGGCCTACGCTGTGATCATCCGGTTTCCAGGTGGGGATGAAACGGCTGTCCACCGTAAAACGTTCCCCGGTCAATGCAAGGTTCGGGCTGTAGGCGGGATCGGCGGCAAGCACCGGCAGGGATTGCCCGCACATCTGCCCGGACTCGCTGGCTGCCAGTTCATCCAGGTCCAGGCCGTCCAGTTCGGGCGCGTCTTCACCGACAAACATCAGGGTCGAATGGGGTGTCCAGACAATCTTTTCACCCGCCTCACGCACGCGCAGACAGAAATCAACGGCCTGGTAGAAGCCCAGCCGGAAAGGAGAAGCCGGTTCTTCGATCGACGTCAGCACCGACTTGCGGACCAGCATGCAGCTGTTCGACACCGCCGACAGTTCCTGGGCAACCTGGGCACGCCCCATGTAGCCGGACTCGTCCAGGGCCAGCCCGCCAAAGGCGCCCATACCAACGGCATAGGAACCCGCCCCGGTCACGATACCGCCACCCACCACCTTCTGGTCCGAGGAAACCAGGCGCGGCGCAACCACGGCGACGCCAGGCCTGCCCAGCTGCGCGACCAGTCGTTCCAGCCAGTTGGACTGAATGGCAATGGCCCCCGGACTCATCAGCATCAGGTATTCGGCCTGCGAACCCCGTGCCAGCTCCAGTACTGCCTGCCAGCGGGTTGCGGACGGTGAACAGCGCACCACTTCAACGTGCGCCATAGCGGTCACGGCAGCCGGGATATCGATGCTGTCCTTTGCCAGCAAGCGCACCCGGAATTCCGGGTACTGTGTCTGTGACAACAGGTTATCCAGGAACAGCTCCAGCATTTCGGGCTTGCCGCTGACCGGGACAATAATGTCCACCGGCGGCCTGTCAGCGCAGGCATAGTCGACAAAACAGCTGCCAAACAGGGTGCCCGGCATCACTTCAGCCTCGATTCCACTGCGTTCAAGATGTCCCGCGACGCTGGCCCGCCGATTGGCGGCGATGAGTTCCTGGTCCAGCGCCAGTTGAAAACGGTCCTGGCGGTGCAGCAGCACATCCGGGATATGCCCCACCGCCTGTTCCCCGCAGTGCTCGATGACACGCAAAACGGCATCATAGACCTCGGCACCGGTTTGCCGTCCCCAGCCGCCGGCTGCCAGCAGTGCCTCCCGCTCGACAAGGACACTGTTACCCGTGTAGGGCATCGCGCGTAACAGTTCCAGGTTACAGTCCGGTTTGAACAGCGGGTCATAACGTTGACCATCCTCGTCTACCCGGTCTTCATCCATGTAGACCAGTCGCCATTCCGGGTGCCGGTGGAGATAGTCCACGTGCTGGTACAGCCACTGCGGCTCCAGAACGGTGCCTGCCTCCAGCAGGCCCAGCCATTCCGCCTCGCTGGCGGAGACCACTTCATTTACACCATCCATCAGCGCCCCGTCGACCTGGTGCCACTCCAGGTTGCCCATCTCTGCAAATACCGGGTCGGGACAGGGCGCGCCGGAAACGATACTCAGCCCCCAGCCGCTGTACAGCTGTGAAGCGAGTGAGTCCAGCGTATCCGCCAGGGCCGCTTCCTGGCCTGGCACGTGGGTCATCACCAGGTGAACGGATGGCCGCAAGGTCCATTCCGTCTCCATACGGGCGCAATAGCGGGCAATATCCCGGTCGTTGAGGTCGTGCTGTTTCATCCAGACAGCGTAACGGTCTTTTTCATCCCCCCCGGGCGCCATGAAATCCGGGGCAGTGTGCCCGTCCGCCGCAGTCCACGAGTCAATGCTTTCCGTCAGTTGTGCGAGCATTTCCTCGCGCTGTACGCGCAGGTCTTCGTTCAGCAATTGCTCGTGACGCGCATAGATGTCCCGGTACGCCTGCACGGTATCGTTCAGCCGCTGGCGGGAGACGTTATCAACCTGGTCGATCCGGTGCCTGACTTCCACGGTCGTTCTGGCGACGTGACGGAACCCGTACCTTTCCGCCAACCGCAGCAGGAACTCCCAGTCCTCGTAGCACGACAGGCTGTCGTCAAACAGGCCGACCTGGTCCAGGCAGGAACGCCGGTGCACCCAGGTATTGATGGGGATATAGTTGTTAACCAGCAGGCGCTCGCGGGAGTAGTCATCATGCGCGTAGGGGTTGGACCTGCCGGCTTCCTGCACGCAGCCGTCTGCGACGGTCTCTTTCACCACCACCGCATCCGTGTAGATAAACTGATCCCCTTCGCCGGCCATTTCGTTGACGGCCGTCTGCAGGTGATCCGGGAGATAACAGTCATCATCATCCAGGTAGCAGACCAGCTCGCCCCTGGCTTCGGCCAGCGCCGTATTTCTGGCTGCCGCCTGCCCCCGTGACCAGCCGAACTCGATACAACGTATGCGACCTGCAGGGTCCCGCTCCTCCACCATGCGCCGGATGCTTTCGCCACCGTCATTGACGACGATGAGTTCCCAGTTGCGGTAGCTCTGCGCAATCACGGAATCCAGCGCACGGCCCAGCAGGTGCAGCCGGTCTTTGGTCGGCATGATAATACTGACATACGGAGTTTCCCGGGCAGGATCGTCCAGGGAAACGGTAATGTCGTGTTCAACCGGCACCAGGTACCCCTGGCAAAGTGGCGGTCGCCTGCCCCACTCGGCAGGCCAGTTTCGTTCCCTGGCCACTTCCGACTCGGCGGCACCCGCCCCGGCGCCGGCATGTTCGATACTGCTTGCAGCGGCAAGGTACAGGCCGAGCACCTCCGGTATATGCCTGAAGATTTCCGTGCCTGCCATGCGCAGCCAGAAATCGTAATCCCCGGCCACCGTCATTTCTTCGTCAAAGAGGCCGTACCGATCGTGCACTGATCTGCGCCACATGGGCTGCGGACCGATGTAGCAAACGGAAAACAGGTGGCGCGGGTCGAACCCGGGCCAGCGGAAATACGCCTCCACCGGCGCCGCTTCAATGCCGGCATTCTCTACCCGTGTGACGGCGGAATCTGCGTATACCAGTGCAACATCAGGGTTGGCTTCCAGTTCGGACACCATGCGCTCATACGCAGTGGGGACGTGGCGGTCATCGGTGTTGGCGCTGGTAAGGTACTTTCCGTTCGCTTCCGCAATGGCCCGGTTCCAGGCCGCATAG
>DRQL01000008.1 GCA_011371465.1 Gammaproteobacteria bacterium
AGCGTATCAGCGGACGCCTGCCTGGTGGTGTATGCGGGCAAACGTCACCTGAAGCTGAAACTTGCCGACCTCGAGCCGTATGCGGGTGACCGCGGGCGCAAGGGCAGGAAACTGCCGCGCGGTCTGCAACGGGTGGAGAAACTGGTGCGCGAATAGCGCCTGCGAGAGCGCTTCCGGTCTTTCAGCCCGGTTTGCGCCTTTTGAACCGCGATACCCTACTCGGCGGACAGGTAGGATTTCGCTTCCTCTCCCGGGTCGGGAAGCCCGGCAATACGCCATGCATTCAGGCAGGTGGCAAACAGATCGTGGCCACAGCTGTGCGGTAACTGCAGGCGGTGGCAGATCCTGGCGGTGGGCGGCGGCACGTGAAATTCCCGGTAGTAGTCCTGCAGCGAGTGGATAAACGCCCAGTGCGCGTCGCTGAGTTCGCGGATACCCGCATCGCCGGCCAGTTCGCGCGCCAGCGCGGGGGACCAGTCGCGGGGGTCTTTCAGGAGTCCGTATTCGTCAAACTCGGGGTGTTGCAAGTGCTGTCCCATGGTCCTGCCCTCCTGTATCCCTGTCTACACACAGTATAGACAGTGCACGGGGCGCCGGGCGCAGGTAGAATACGCGCCTGTTGATTTTCACCCAGGACACACCCTCATGCCCCTGATTCGACCTTTTGCCGGTCTGCGGCCGGTGCCGGAACGCGCCGCTGAAGTGCTTGCGCCCCCCTACGATGTACTCAATAGCAGCGAAGCCCGGCAGCGGGCAGCGGGTCGTCCGTTGAGTTTCCTGCATATTTCCAAGGCGGAGATCGATCTGCCGGAAGGCACCGACCCCTATGACGCGTCCGTGTACGCCCGGGCAGCGGAGAATATGCAACAGATGATTGCCGACGGCATACTGAAGCGCGATGACCAGCCGGTGTACTACGTGTATCGCATTACCATGGGCGACCATGTGCAGACCGGCCTGGTGGCCGTGGCGTCGGTTGCAGACTATGACGTCAACCGGATTCGCAAACACGAATTCACGCGACCGGCCAAGGAAGACGACCGGGTGCGCCAGATCGAGGCGCTCAATGCCCAGACCGGCCCGGTGTTGCTGGCCTACCGTTCGCAGCCGGATATCGACCGGCTCATCGAGTCGGTCACCTCGGCCACGCCGGAATACGACCTGACCGCGGATGACGGCGTACGGCACACCCTGTGGGTAGTGACCGACCCTGCCGTTATTGAACAGCTGAGCGCCGGCTTCGATCGTATGGAGGCGATCTATATCGCGGATGGACACCACCGTTCGGCTGCGGGATCGCGGGTGGCAGCCAGCAAAAAGGGTGGCCCGGATGCCATGAGCAGCTATTTCCTGTCAGTGATTTTTCCGCATACCCAGATGAAAATCCTGGACTACAACCGGGTGGTGAAAGACCTGAACGGCCTGTCCGAACAGGCCCTGCTGGAAAAACTGGCAGATGCCTTCGATGTCAGCCCCGAGGAGGGCGCGGTAACACCTGCGCAGCCGGGGGAATTCGGCATGTACCTGAATGGTCGCTGGTACCGCCTGCGGATTCACGCCGACCGGGTGCCGCAGGACCCGGTTGCGCGACTGGATGTCAGCCTGCTGGCTGATAACCTGCTCGAACCTCTGCTGGGGATCCGCGACCCGCGTACCGATCCGCGCATCGATTTTGTCGGCGGGATACGTGGCCTGGCAGAACTCGAAAAACGGGTCGACAGCGGCGAAATGGCCGTGGCTTTTTCCCTGTTCCCTACCAGCATGGAAGACCTGATGGCGGTCGCGGATGCCAACGAGGTCATGCCGCCCAAGTCCACCTGGTTTGAGCCCAAACTGGCGGACGGCCTGGTGTCGCACGTCCTGGACTAGCGGTAGCTGATTACCCGGCTGAACAGCCAGGATAACGGTTGAACTCAGGCGATTTCGCTGGAGAAGTCGTAGTCCAGCGCTTCGCTGGGTTCCTGCAGGAAATTGCCCTGGATGAAATGAATGCCGCTCTGCCAGAGCACGGCGAGGCTGTGGGCGTCCTGCACGTATTCCGCGATACACTGCCTGTTCATCGATTTGGCCGTATCCAGGATCGATTTCACCATGGCCTGGTTGTTGGTATCACTGGCCAGGTTGTGAATGAAGGAGCCGTCGATTTTCAGGTAGTCCACCGGCAGGTGTTTGAGTAACTGGAACGAATTGGGGCTGGCGCCGAAATGCTCCAGCGCAGTGCGGCAGTGCAGTTCCTGCAAGGTTCTGACAAAGTTCCTGGCGTGTTTCAACTGCTGCCCCGCGTGTTTTTCGGCAATTTCGAACACCAGCGCATCCCCCGGCAGCCGCGCTTCCTTCATGCACTGGTGGATGTAGGCCGGCAGTTCCTCGTCGGTCAGTGTGGCGGCCGCCACCTTGATGAAAAAGCAGGTGTCGGCGCCCTGGGCGCGATGTTCGGCGAGTTTCTGCACCGCGTTGCGGATGACCCAGTGGTCGATTTCCGACATCTGCCCGGTCTGTTCAGCGAGCGGCAGGAACTGGCTCGGGAGAATATATTCCCCTTCGTCGTTCTGCATGCGCAGCAGTACTTCGTAGTTCTCGCCTTCTTCGCCCTGCAGGCTGACAATCGGCTGGTAGAGGAGCTGGAACTGGTTTTCTTCCAGGGCCGTGCGGATGAGCGTATGCATCTGCTGGTCGCGTTCCTTGCCGATTTTTTCATCCACCACCGGGTTGTGCAGGTGGATCTTGTTGCCACCCGAGGAACGCGCCACCTCACAGGCCAGGTCAGCGCGTGATATGACTTCGTGCGCGGAAGGTGTGCTTTCCGCGACCACGGTCATGCCGATACTGCAGGTCGTCGTGACCGACTGGCCTTCCACATCGGCAATATGATCCTCGATCGCCTGGCGCAGCTTCTCGCCCAGCGCCTGGATGGATTCCGGGTCGCAATCGCGGCGCAATACGGTGAAGGAGTGGTCGCCGAAACGCGCGGCAATGTCCTTTTCATCACAGTGCTCGCGCAACAGTTCGGCAATGTCGTTGATGACCATGTCGGCTGCGCCGATACCGATGCTGTCCTTGATGTCCCTGAAATTGTCCATCAGGAGGTAGACGACGGCGGCACTACTGGAGCCGCTCAGTGCGTCGGTTACCGCGAGTTCCAGTTCTTCCAGGAAATACTGGCGGTTGAACAGGCCGGTCAGTGTGTCCTGTTTGCTGAGGTATTTGAGTTTCTGCTCCAGCTCGGCGCTGGCGGCCACCTGGTTACGGATCACGATCTGGGTGCAGGGTTCGCCGTCGATACTGGCGGCGGTGAACTCCATTTCCGCCTTGAAGGTCTTGCCATCCGGCAACAGGCCGTTGGTCGCCAGCTTGCCTTCCTGTTCGCCGTTACTGGCGTAGTTGCGCAGGAAGTCCTTGAACTCGGCGTGGTCGTCCGGCGCCACCATGTCCATGATGGGGGTACCCTCGATTTCGTCCAGGCTGTCGAAACCGAACATCTCCAGGTAGGAGCTGTTGGCAAAGATATGCATGCCTTCGTGCACATAGGCAATGGCATCGCGAGAGCTTTCCATCAGCATGCGCGCGCGTTTTTCGCTTTCACGGAACCTGGCTTCGTAGTCATGGGCGCTCTGGCTGGTCTGGGCCTGAGACAGCTCGCGCTTCACCACCAGTTGCAGGTGTTCCGGCATGTCGTAGGAGCACAGGTCGGCGGCCCCGTCGCGCATGGCCTCGATGATGCCTGCTTCATCGCAGGACTCGCCGATGGCGATCATTGCCACGTTCAGCTGCCGCTGGCGCAGCAGTTCAGCGACCGCGGCCAGCGATGCGTCTTCCAGGCCGGTGGCGCACAGGATCAGGTCGGGCGCCTGGGTATCCAGTGCTGTGCCGATCGCGTCCAGGTTTTCCGCATAGGTAAGACGTGATGCCTGGCCGGCATTGCGTAACACATTGGCCAGTGCCTCCGCGTCGTTGCGGGTTTCTTCGACCACCAGCAGTCGCAACGTGTGTTCCTTGTCCATGTGCGTGCCAATCTCCTGAGAAAAAGTTCCTCGCGCGCCCGAATGCCGCTGCTGCGCCTACCCTGTGTCGGCGCACAGGCCGATTTCTTTACCCGCGGCCGAACCCCCGGCGTTTGCCACGGCACTCTGTAACTGCTTTTCCAGACAGGGATTTCCTGCTAGCATGCGGGGCAATACACGAGCGGGGATGGAGTATGCAGCCAATCAAGGTACGGGCCGAGACGGCGGATGATTTCCGCGCCATCGATGTCGTCAATCTGAGCGCCTTCCAGGGCGAGGCGGAAGCGCAACTGGTGGGGGAACTGCGGAAAACCGACGGGTTTATCCCGGACCTGTCACTGGTTGCCGAGCTGAACGGGCGTATTGTCGGCCACGTCGTGTTGTCCAGGGTGCGCCTGCATGCACCCGGCGGTGACAAGGACGTGCTGGCCCTGGGTCCCATGTCGGTGGTTCCTTCCCAGTCGCATCGCGGCATCGGTTCGGAATTGATCGAGGCCGCTGTGGCGCGCGCCAAACCACTCTGTTACGGCGCCATCGTGGTGGCCGGACACCCCGACTATTATCTCCGCTTCGGTTTCAAACCGGCAAAGGACTGGGGCGTCACTACCAACCTGTCCATCCCTGACGATGCGCTTACCGCCATGGAACTGGTGGATGGCACCCTGTCCGGTGGCGGTGAAGTCGAGTACCCGGACCTGTTCAAGGCCCTGTTCTGACCGGTTTCAGAGTAATTCCCAGACGTCGTCGAAATCATTCGGCCTGGGGGTTCTGGCCGGTTTCCGGGTCTGCGGCTGGCTGACTTCACCCAGCGAAGTAAACTGGAACTGGGCGAAGCTGCCGGTATTTTCCACCAGTTTGGTCAGTTTTACCCGCACGTCCTTGCCGTGACAGTTGGCGATAGCCGTGTCGCCCGGCTGGAAGGGCGGCGAGGGCAGTAACAGGGTGGCCGCCTGCTGCAGCGAGGCGATTTCGGGCAGCAGCAGCCCGCGCGTATAGTCCTCGTCCCTGACCTTGCCTTTTTTATCGAGCCGTGCCGCGATACCGACCGCTCCGGGTGACAGCATCTGTACACCGAGGTCCAGGCCACGCTTGTCGGCATACTTCAGCCAGCGGATCACGCCCAGGCGCCAGTGAAAGGTGTCGGGGTCGCTTTCTTCACGAATACCCAGCAGCTCGCCGACCTGGGCGCGGGTGGTTTCCGCGTTGTCCCATAACAGGCAGTAGCCGCCGGCACTGACGTTGACCATTTTCCAGCTCTGGGTACAGTGACTGGTGTCGATCTGCACGCCCAGGGCGGCGCGGGTAACGGCATCTTCCAGGCTGGAAGGTTTGGGGTCGCCTTCGAGGGTGTAGTTCATTTCCCATACATCGGGCAGCCTGCCCTGGTGTTCGCCCTCACGGGTGGTTCTGGCACTGAAATGAGCGTGATCCAGTTGCGGGGTGCTGCCGCCACCGGCCCCCAGCTCGCGGTGACAGTCGTGCACACCGCCGGCGTCGTTGAAGGCGACTTCGCCACTGACAAAATAGTGTATGGAACTCAAACCCATGGCGACCACGACCTGCGAATGGTCCTTGACCCTGGAAAAACGCCGTTTGGGCATGACCCCCCAGGCCAGCATCAGGCGTCGCAGGGTGGCGGCCTTGACCTGGTGGCGGGCTTTGCCGGAATTCGCCCCGCTCTTGTCCGACAGTTCCCTGCGCAGGTGTTCGGCCAGTTTGCGGGTCGCCAGGATGCGCGTGGTGTGGCAGTTGTCACTGCCATCACGCAACACCAGGTAACTGGGCGGCTGGTCTGAGTCCAGGTTGGTGGAAAACAGGGCTTCGGTGAACTTGCCCAGCGGTTGCAGGTCCGCACAGGCCGCCCAGCCTTCCAGCGCCTGGTAGACATCTTCCGCTTCGCTGTGACGAAGGCGGTAGGGACAGGCGAGCGCCAGCAACAACATCTGTTTGTAGGCATTGGCAATGGTAGAGGCCGGTTTGTCGATGGCATCTTCTTCGCTGACCTGGACCTTGTGCAGACGGTTGCTCTCCGCGTAGCGGTACAGGGAATGCAGTTCCAGCCAGACCGATTCCGGGTAGGGCTCATAGACCTGGTAGGCCTTCAGCAAGACCATGCTCAACTGCCGGATGGAGCGGTGAATGGCGGTGATCAGGAGTTTTTTGTCCTTGCGACCGATGCCGGCGATCTGTTCCATCACCAGCACCTTGTAGCCGGTGGCCAGCGAATGGGAGATTTCACGTGACAGCCTGGCGATCTTGAGATTGCCGGCAGACAGAGGCAGCGCCTGTCCGACATAATGTTTTTTCATGCGCTCGGTGACATAGCGCACCGGTCGGTGCAGCAGCTCCAGGGTTTTGAAGCGTTGCTGGGCCGGGATATCCTGGTGGTTCAGTTCGGTAATGGCTTCAAACAGCAGCCGCGTGGTTGTGCCGATATTGGCCATCGGCAGGTTGTCGATCCATTTTTTTACGCTGGCGGGATTGCTGTCGAAAGACCCGCTTTTCGGTGCTGTCCGGTTGGGTACATAAAGTTGCATGGGCGTTGTATCCGCTGGCTGTTATTGGCTGTGGCGGCTCCGACCCTGTCGACTGCCCGGTCGTCTCACCGCTTCCCGAAGGGGCTATCGTCCCGAACCGCTAAAACTGAATTGGTGCAACAGCCGTCTTTATGCCGTGCGCGGAAGAGGCGTGCCGGGATTGCCGGATGGGGCACACAAAGAGCGCAGGCGCTGTGTGCTAAGGACCTGTTATTTATGGCTAAACAGGAGTCTTTGCCGGCTGTCCGGCCAGTTCGCGTACCAGCCGTGGTACCAGGTAACCAGGCAGGGTGTTGCGTACTTCCTGCAGCAGCTCTCTGGCCCGGTGGTCCGCCACCGCGAAGTGCGCAGCGCCCTGCACCGGGTCCAGCTGGTGCAGGTAATACGGCAGCACGCGGGCGGCAAACAGTCGCTCGCTGAGCTCCACCAGTGTCGCGGCGCAATCGTTGACCCCGCGCAGTAAAACGGACTGGTTGAGCAGGGTGACGCCGGCCTCGTGCAGTTGCTGCAGGGCGGCGCTGACACCGGGGTCGATTTCATTGCCGTGGTTGCTGTGGATCACCAGCACGAGCTGCAGGCGCGTGGCCCTTATCCAGTCGAGCAGTTCCGGGACCACGCGTTCCGGCAGTACCACGGGGATCCGGCTGTGAATGCGCAGGCGTTGCAGGTGCGGGACTGATTCCAGTGCCGTTGCCAGCGCGGCCAGACGCTGGTCGGACAGGGTCAGCGGGTCGCCGCCACTGAGGATGACTTCATTGACGTCCCGCTGTCGCTGCAGGTATTCCAGCGTCTGCGCAAAGGCCCTCGTGGGGTTGGCGCTGCTGTAGGGATAATGGCGGCGGAAGCAGTAGCGGCAGTGTACCGCGCAGGCGCCGGTCGTGGTCAGCAGCACCCGTTTCCGGTACTTGTGCAGCACGCCCGGGGCCGGCATGGCCTCCAGTTCGGCGAGCGGGTCGCTGCTGTAGCCGGGCGTGACCGTAAGTTCTTCTCCCAGAGGCAGGACCTGGCGCAGCAGCGGGTCTTCGGGATCTCCCGGCCGCATGCGCGCCACGAAACCGTGCGGCACGCGCAGCCGGAAAGTGGCGCCGGCCTGCAGGGCGGCGGGTAACAGGTCCGCGGGCAGGCGCAGGGCGCGCAGCAGGGCCTCCGGGTCGGTGATGGCCCGGGCCAGCAGGGTTTGCCAGTCCGGCGGCTGTTGTAGTGGCATGCTTCGGGTTATCATACGCGTCTCTGTTTTTCCGGATTGCAACACAAAGGATGCTCGATGGCGACCTATAGCACCAACGAATTCAAGAGCGGGTTGAAAATCATGCTGGACGGCGACCCCTGCTCGATCATTGAAAACGAGTTCGTCAAGCCCGGCAAGGGGCAGGCATTCAATCGCGTCAAGATCCGCAACCTGAAAAACGGGCGGGTCATCGAACGGACCTTCAAATCAGGTGAATCCGTGGAAGCGGCCGATGTGATGGAAACCGATCTGCAATACCTCTACACGGACGGTGAGTTCTGGTATTTCATGGACCCGGTCAGCTATGAGCAGGTGCCGGCCGATGCCACTGCCGTCGCCGATGCCGTCAAGTGGCTGAAAGAGCAGGACAGCTGCGTGGTCACCCTGTGGAATGGCGCGCCGATCAGTGTCGCCACCCCCAATTTCGTGACGCTGAAAGTGACCGAAACCGACCCGGGTGTGCGCGGTGACACCTCCGGTGGCGGCGGCAAGCCCGCTACGCTGGAGACCGGTGCCGTGGTGCGCGTGCCCCTGTTTATCGATATCGGTGAAACCATCAAGGTCGACACCCGCACCGGCGAATACGTCGGCCGTGCCAAAGACTGAGTCGGCCGGCGCCGTACACTGGCAGCCCTGCGCCGGTGCAGACATCCTGACGTTGCGCGCGGCCCTGCTGGCGCGTATCCGCGCATATTTCCGTCAGCAGGCGGTACTGGAAGTCGACACCCCCCAGTTATCCCGCGCCGCCAGTACCGACCCGGCCATCGAATCATTTTCCAGTGTCTTCACCGGCCCCGGCAGCGCCGACGGCCTGCCGTTGTACCTGCACACCTCACCCGAGTTTTTCATGAAGCGCCTGCTTGCGGCGGGCAGCGGGCCGGTCTACCAGCTTGCGCATGTTTTCCGTAACGGCGAACTGGGCAGTCGGCACAATCCCGAGTTCATGATGCTGGAGTGGTACCGGCCGGGCATGGATCACCGGGATCTGATGGACGACGTGGATCGTCTGCTTGCGTTTGTACTGGAGGGCTACACGGATTACCGGCCGGCCAGGCGCCTCACCTACCGGCAGTGGTTTCTTGATGCCACCGGGCTCGATCCCTGGAGCGATACGGTCGCCGATTTTCGGCGCTTTGCCGAACGGCAGCTGGAATCGGTGCCGCGTGGCCTGGACGGGCACGCACTGGAGCCCTGGCTCGACCTGCTGGTCAGCCACTACCTGGAGCCTGCCCTCGGTGACCAGCCTGTCTTTGTCTACGATTACCCGCCCGGCCAGGCAGCGCTGGCGCGGGTTCGGCCAGGGAAGGTTCCGGTCGCAGAGCGTTTTGAGCTCTATATAAAGGGCATCGAGCTGGCCAACGGTTTTCACGAACTGGCCGATGCCGGGCAGCAGCGACAGCGCTTTGAAACCGAAAACCAGGCCCGGGAACAGGCAGGACAGGCTGCGCTGCCGATCGACTGCAAGCTGCTGGCTGCGTTGCAGTCCGGGTTGCCCGATTGTGCCGGCGTGGCGATGGGTTTCGACCGACTGGTGATGGTGGCAGCCGGGTTACCGGATATCGCGGCGGCCATGCCGTTCCCGTTCGACCGGGTGTAAACCAGGGTCTCCGGTTATGAAACAACCCCGTATCGTACTGATCAACACCAGTCATCCCGGCAATATCGGCGCTACTGCGCGGGCCATGAAAAACATGGGCCTGGATACATTGTGCCTGGTTGAGCCGAAGCAGTATCCCAGTGCGGAAGCGACCGCACGTGCATCCGGGGCCGATGATCTGCTGGCCAGGGCCGCTTGCTTCAGCACACTGGAAGAAGCCGTTGCAGATTGCGAACTGGTGATCGGTGCCAGTGCCCGCAGTCGCACGCTGCCGGTACCGTTGCTGGACCCGCGCGCCTGTGCAGCACTGGTCCACCGACAGACCGACGTCGAGCGTGTGGCGATCCTGTTCGGTCGGGAACGCACCGGGCTGACCAATGAAGAACTGGATCGTTGTCACCAGCTGGTTCAGATCCCGACGTCTGCCGATTACCCGTCACTGAATATTGCTGCCGCGGTGCAGGTAATCGCTTACGAACTCAGGCTGGCAGCCGGTGTCGTGGAAAAACCGCATGAGCCTGAGGTTGATTACGCCAGTATGGAGCAGATGGAACAGTTCTATACCCACCTGGAACAGACACTGGTGGAACTGGAGTTTCTCGACCCGGCCAATCCCAGGCAGTTGATGCGGCGTTTACGCCGCCTGTTCAACCGGGCCCGGCCGGACCAGAACGAGATCAACATCCTGCGCGGCATTCTCACCGCGGCCGGCCGGAAACCCCGCTGAATTTGCGCCAGTCGTTGCCGGGCCTATAATAAACAGTGTTTACAGCCGTATCGCGTCAGCGGGCAAAAACATTTTTCAATCCAGGTGATCTATGTGGGAGCGACTGCAGGAAGATATAAGTTGCGTCTTTGAACGCGATCCGGCGGCGCGCACGCGCTTTGAAGTGCTGACCACCTATCCCGGGATTCACGCGTTGATGATGCATCGTCTCAGTCATGCGCTGTCACGTAACGGCCTGCCCTGGCTGGCACGCATCCTGGCAAACATTGCGCGCTGGTACACCGGTATCGAAATACATCCCGGTGCGCGTATCGGGCGGCGTTTCTTTATTGACCACGGTATGGGCGTAGTGATTGGCGAAACCGCCGAGATCGGTGATGACTGCACCCTGTACCACGGTGTCACGCTGGGCGGCACCAGCTGGGACAAGGGCAAGCGTCATCCCACGCTGGGGAATAATGTCGTTATCGGTGCAGGCGCCAAGGTGCTGGGACCGGTGCATATCGGCGACAACGTGCGTATCGGGTCCAACGCCGTGGTGTTGAAGGATGTCATCGACGACGCCACGGTGGTGGGTGTGCCGGGGCGCGTGGTGGGTGGCGAGCGCGGCGAACAGCCCGAGCACCGGGCGGCGATTGCCAGGAAAATGGGCTTCGATGCCTACGGCAGCACCAAGGATGCGCCGGACCCGGTGGCCAACGCCATTAACAATATGCTGGACCATATCCATATCATGGACCAGCGCCTGGAAGACATGTGCCGCGGGCTCAAAAGCCTGGGCGCGGAGATGGCCGATTTGCAGATGCCGGACCTGGGTGCCTGCGAGCTGGAAAGCGCCTGCAGTACGGAACCCATTGAAACCGGGGAAGAACCCGAAAAACCCCTGGAATCCAGTCCGGATAATTCTTGACTGTTTTACTCGGTTATGGCATTTTGATCGCGTTTTCCGAGACTTGAGTCAGGACAGGTTGGAATGAAATTAACCAGCAAGGGGCGCTATGCAGTAACGGCAATGCTGGATCTGGCGTTACACGCGGATCATCACCCGGTGACACTGGCAGGCATCTCCAAACGTCAGGGCATTTCACTTTCCTACCTGGAACAATTGTTTACGCGACTGCGCAAGCACGGGCTGGTGTCCAGCACGCGGGGGCCGGGAGGCGGCTATTCGCTCAGCCGGTCGGCGCATGACATCGCGGTTGCGGAGGTGGTGGCCGCGGTGGATGAACGCGTCGATGCCACACGATGTGGCGGAAAAGGTGACTGCCAGCACGGCCAGCGCTGCCTGACCCATGATTTGTGGACCGAACTGAGCGAGCAGGTGTACGCATTCCTCAGCGATATTTCGGTGGGTCAGCTGGTGGAGCAGGGCCTTGCCAGGCAGGCGGCCAGGGATGACGCGGATGAACAGGCTGTAGCGGTAAGCGTTGCGGTCGGTGAAAGCGCAGTTGATCCCGTCTGATTTCCCGGGGCGCGCTGGATGAAACGGTACCTGGATTACAACGCCAGTACACCACTGGATGAACGCGTGCTCGCGGCCATGGTGGAATGCATGGAGGGTTTGCCCGGCAACCCGTCCAGCACCCACCAGTTCGGTCGCGCGCTGCGCGCCAGGCTGGACCGGGCACGCGAACAGGTAGCGGCGCTGGTCGGCGTGCAGCCGACGCAGGTGATTTTCACCGGTGGCGGCAGCGAAGCGAACAACCTGGCGCTGCATGCGGTGACCGCGGGGCAGGCTGCCGGACGGCTCGCCGTCAGCCGCATCGAGCACCCGTCGGTGCTGGAACCGGCGCGGGCGATGGCGGCCAGGGGCTGGCAGCTGGACCTGGTCGAGGTCGATGACCAGTGCCGGGTGACGACGCAGGCGCTGGCGGAAAAGCTGCACAGCGATACGCGCCTGGTCTCGGTGATGATGGCGAACAACGAGACCGGCGCCATTCAGGACATTGCAGCACTGGCAGAGCAGGCACGCGCGGCCGGTGCGGTTTTTCATACCGATGCGGTGCAGGCAGCCGGCAAGATCGGGCTGGATTTCGAATCCAGTGGAGCACAGTTACTGACCCTGTCGGCGCACAAGATCTACGGGCCCCGGGGTGTCGGCGCATTGATCGTCGACAAGGCGCTGGAACCGGCGCCGCTGGTCTACGGTGGCGGGCAGGAGAGAGGGTTACGCGCCGGAACCGAGAACGTGGCCGGCATCGTGGGTTTCGGTGTGGCCGCCGAGCTGGCGAAGGCGGAACTGGAGTCACGTGCCAGCCATGCACGCGGCTTGCGTGATCGCCTGGAAAAGGGCCTGGCCCGTTACCCGGAGATTACCCGGTTTGCCGGGCACGCGGAACGCCTGCCCAATACCGTGCAGCTGGCGGTCGCCGGCATCGATGGCGAGACCCTGCTGATGCAGCTCGATCGGGAGGGGATCGCGGTGTCCAGTGGCTCGGCCTGCGCCAGTGGCAAGAGCGAGGCGAGTCACGTGCTGCTGGCAATGGGTGTGGACGCGACGGTGGCGCGCGGAGCGATCCGCGTCAGTTTTGGTAAGGAAACGAGCGTTGCCGACATCGATGCCCTGCTGGCGGCGCTGGATAAACAGATCAAATGGCTACACAAGGCCGGTCAGGCAGCCGGCTGGTAGAGCGTTTACATATTGCAACAGGTGTATTGAATTATGACTGTGAAGACACCCATCTATCTCGATTACTCGGCAACGACACCCGTCGATCCGCGTGTGGCGGAAGTCATGTGTTCCTACCTGACGCCCCAGGGTATGTTCGGTAACCCGGCATCGCGTTCGCACGCGTTTGGCTGGCAGGCCGACGAAGCCGTCGAAGAGGCGCGGCGTAACGTGGCCGCACTGGTGAATGCCGATCCCAGGGAGATTATCTGGACCAGCGGTGCCACCGAATCGGACAATCTTGCCATCAAGGGCGCTGCACACTTCTACAAAAAGAAAGGCATGCACATCGTTACGGTGAAAACCGAACACAAGGCCGTGCTGGATTCCTGTCGCCAGCTCGAGCGGGAAGGGTATGAAGTGACCTACCTGGACCCGGAGCCCAGCGGCCTGCTGGACCTGGACAAGTTTGCCGCTGCCCTGCGGGATGACACCGTGCTGGTCAGTGTCATGCACGTCAACAATGAAATCGGTGTCATCCAGGATATCGGGGCGATCGGCGAGATCTGCCGGGATCGCAAGATTATTTTTCACGTGGACGCCGCGCAGAGTGCCGGCAAGGTGGAGATCGACCTGCAGAACCTGAAGGTCGACCTGATGTCGTTTTCCGCGCACAAGATCTACGGTCCCAAGGGGATCGGCGCGTTGTATGTGCAGCGTAAACCGCGCGTGCGCCTGGAAGCGCAGATGCACGGTGGAGGGCATGAGCGCGGCCTGCGTTCCGGTACCCTGGCGAC
>DRQL01000009.1 GCA_011371465.1 Gammaproteobacteria bacterium
GCGCTACTCGGCGCTGGCAAAACATGGCGAGGACATTTATCAGGCCATAGAGCTGCTTGAACGCTGTTTACAACGATACCGCCCTGCCGAAGCGGCACACCATATCGCACTGCTATTCGAACTGGGTTCGCTGTATGACCGGGTTGGCGACTATGATACTGCCTTCGATACCTACCGAAAAGCCAACGAAGCCAGGCACCAGGTTCTCGATATGCATTTTGACGCCGATACGCACAGTGCCTATGTGAATGCCATCATATCGAACTGTTCACGCCCACTGCTGTCCAGGCATGCACACTGCGGCAACTCCTCAACGGTACCGGTTTTCATCGTGGGCGTGCCACGCTCCGGCACTACGCTGGTGGAACAGATTCTGTCGAATCATCCACAGGTACACGGCGCCGGCGAACTCACCGCTATCAAGGAGATAGTCGATGCTCTGCCCGGCATCTCCGCAACCACGCAACCGTATCCCGGGTGCCTGGATAGTATTACTGACCAGGGGCTGGCCAGCGCAGGGTCGGAATATGTAGCCGGCCTGACCGCGCTGAACGGTTCAGTCCGCCGTATTACGGACAAGATGCCCGCCAATTTCATGCACCTTGGTCTCATACAGATGCTGTTACCCCGCGCTCGCGTAATCCACTGCCGGCGCGATCCACTTGACACCTGTCTGTCCTACTACTTCCACGATTTCTCCAGTCCTCACTCCTATTCCTACCGGCTGGAGGATCTTGCCGTCTACTATCAAAACTACCTTCGTCTCATGGCGCACTGGCGCACAGTGCTCGATATACAGCTGCTTGAAGTACAGTACGAGGACCTGGTCTCCAACCAGGAAAGCACGAGCAGGGAACTGGTCGAGTTCTGCGGACTGGATTGGGACGACGCATGCCTGTCGTTCCACGAAAACAGAAGAGCGGTCGCCACGACCAGCTATGACCAGGTAAGAAAACCCATGTATACAAGTTCTGTCGGGCGCTGGAAAAACTACCGGGCACAGCTGCAACCGCTGATTAGCGCCCTGGGAACAGGGGGCTGAACGGCACCCCGGTACTTTGCCACCACCACTTTCGTCATCCACCTGGTACCGGGCTGCACGATTAACTAACAGATGGGCCCCTCCCGTTCAACTCGATCGGTTCTGATCCATCGACAAGCACGTGTCCGAATACCGGCGGGCGCTCATCTCCGTAGTACTGAATATAGCTCTCCCAGTCCTCCAGCTTGGCCAGGTCTCGCGCTTCCCCCCGGTGAGCCAGTCTACGCCGGCGAATCTCCGGCGCGCATTGAGCGTAGTGGACCTCCACCAAACTGCCAAGCACCTGCTCAAGCTTTTCCGGCCAGCGCGGGTCTTTAATCTCTCTGGTGAAGGGGCCGGCAATCACCACGTCCTGAAAATCCAGGTTTTCCCTGGCGATAGCGAAAAGGGTTTCGTAAATTGGTGCGCGAAAGGTTTGCTTAAAATATTCCGAGTCACGATCATCCTGGCTGTGCCCGGACTGAACGAGCGCTACACGAACCAGCCGTTCGGTCACCGTGTCGATATCCAGGAGGGTTGCGTGCCTGGTGGCGGCCAGTTGCCGGGCGTAGGTTGATTTGCCTGAACCCGGGCTGCCGCAAATTATGCAGGTTGTGTTCATTATTCCTCGTTGGTGTGGTCGTTTTTGTCGGATTACGCTGCGCTAATCTGACCTACGGGGTATGGCGAGCGCTTCGTCCCAGTGTGGCTGGTCGCCGAAGCGGTCGGCCAGGAAATCCGAGAAGGCCTGGATGCGTTTCGGTATCAGGCGTCCGGGCGGGTAGACCGCGTGAATACCCGTTGCAGGGCGTTGATACGTGTTTAACAGCGTGACCAGGCTGTGCTCTTTTATGTACCTGCCAAGTATAAAGGTGGGGCCCGTTGTAATACCCAGGCCGGCGACCGCTGCCGTTGCCAGCGATTCACCATTATTGCTGCGAACCCGGATCTGCGGCCGGCCGAATACCGTCTTGCCTTCCGGTGTCCGGTAGCACCACTGCTGTTTGTAGCTGATATTGCTGTACTGCAGACCAGTATGCTGTTCCAGTTCATCGGGATGGACAGGTTCCCCGAACTTTTGCAGGTATTCCGGACTGGCGCAGGTGACATGGCGCACGGTGCCCAGCCGTCGCGCGACCAGCGTGGAATCCTGCAGGTCCCCTATCCTGACGGCCATATCGAAACCCTCCTCGACCAGGTTGATATTGCGATCATTCAAATCCATGCTCAACTGAATGGCAGGGTGTTCGCGGAGAAAATCGGCGATGGCATTCGACAGGTGCACCAGACCAAACGACAGTGGTGCGGCGAGCTTGATCGAGCCGCTTAACCGGGCAGTCTCTTCAGTAACGCTTTGCTCCGCATCATCGAGATCGGCAAGAATCTGCACTGCTCGCTGGTAGAAATTCCTGCCGGCATCGGTTAGTGCCAGGCGCCGCGTGGTACGGTGCAGCAATCGACTGCCGAGACGCGCTTCCAACTGGCTGATTCGCCGACTGACCACTGATTTGGCGATACCCAACCGTTCCCCGGCTGCGCTGAACGTCCCTGCTTCCACCACCGCTGTGAACGCATCCAGGTCGGCAAATTTATTCATAATGTTGCTAATAATAGAACAGTTAATTCCATTAATACATATTTATAACAGATATTGGAACAACTACTCTATGCTGAACAGCACGACCCATCGCATCTACAACCCACTTTACGGAGAACAGGACCATGCGTGAATCCATCCTGAAAGCAGGCACTCAACTTACCGGCCGGGTGCTCATATCCGCCATTTTCATCATGGCTGGTGTCAACAAGATCAGCGCGTACGCAGGCACCCAGGGCTACATGGAGAGCATGGGCATTCCCGGCACCGTATTACCGCTGGTCATTCTGCTGGAAGTCGGCGCCGGCCTCGCCGTACTGCTGGGCTGGCAGACGCGCATTGCAGCCTTCCTGCTGGCCGGCTTCAGTGTGCTGAGCGCGCTGATCTTCCACGCCAACTTTGACGACCAGATGCAGTCCATACTGTTTATGAAGAACCTTGCCATGGCGGGTGGCTTTCTGTTTCTGGTTGCCGGTGATACGCACACCTGGTCGATCGATGCCAGGCGCTACAGACAGACGTGAGGACACGGATATGATGAGTCACCAGACGCAGAATCACCGGCGGAGCATCGCCCACATCATAAAAGGCATGCCGGCAACGGACGGGGCAGGGGTGGAACTCAGGCGGCTCATCGGCCAGCCGGCATTGTCCATGCTGGATCCTTTTTTGCTGCTGGACGCATTTCGCTCCGATCA
>DRQL01000010.1 GCA_011371465.1 Gammaproteobacteria bacterium
CTTTGTAATGTACCGCATGATTGCCGAAGTCACGGGTATGTCGTACCAGGGCGTTCCGCTGGCGGAGGACTTTTCCCTGGACGTTGCCGCCATGCAGGCGGCGATCGACCGTTACCAGCCGGCCATCGTCTTTCTGTCCTATCCCAACAACCCGACCGGAACGCTGTTTGACAGCAGCGCCGTGGAAACCGTGATCCGTCGTGCGCCCGGGCTGGTGGTCGTTGACGAGGCCTATGCTCCCTTTACCGATGCAAGCTTTATGTCGCGGCTGGCCGATTTTCCCAACCTGCTGGTGTTGCGCACCGTCTCCAAGATGGGGCTGGCCGGCCTGCGACTCGGTTTGCTGGCCGGTGCACCGCAGTGGCTGAGCGAGGTTGACAAAACCCGCCTGCCGTACAATATCAACGTGCTGACCCAGGCCAGTGCCTGCTTTGCCCTGCAGCATAAGGCGGTGCTGGATGAACAGGCGCAACAGATCCGGGCGGACCGCGGCAGGCTCAGTAGCGCGCTGCAGGCGCTGCATGGCATCGAGGTCTACCCGAGTGAGGCCAACTTTATCCTGTTCCGGGTGCCGCCGGGTCGAGCGGATCGTATCTTCGCCGGCCTGCAGGAGCAGGGGGTCCTGATCAAGAACCTGAACCCCGCCGGCGGCCGCCTGCAGGACTGTCTGCGCGTTACCGTCGGCCGGCCCGAAGAAAACCAGGCTTTCCTGGCGGCCCTGCAGAAGGTGCTGGTCTGACCGGTGCAGAATAATCACTGACGGATTCCCTGGTGGAGGCCCATGCAGACTTGTGTACGCTGTATCATCACCGGCCGGGTACAAGGCGTCTTTTTTCGCGCATCCACCGAGCGTGAAGCGCAGCGGCTCGGGGTCACCGGGTATGCCAGGAACCTTGCCGACGGTTCGGTCGAAGTGCTCGCCTGTGGCGAAGCGTCCGCGCTCGAACAGCTGCAACAATGGTTGTGGAAGGGGCCGCCGGCCGCGCGGGTCAGCGACGTGCGTTGCGAATCCCTGGAGGTGCCGGTACCCGATTCCTTTACCACGCGCTGGTGAGCCTGGCCGCGACGGTTATCAGGAGCCGGGCAGTACCTGCAGATGTTCGACCTTGTCGACCGCGACGTGGTGTACTTTCCCGCGGCGGGCCTTTTCAGGAACCAGGATGGTATCGGCCGGCGGTTTGCTGGTATCGGGCCGGGGGTAGTCCAGGGTGAAATGCAGGCCGCGGCTTTCCTTGCGCATCTGCGCGGAGCGGATAATCAGTTCGGCCACCTGCACCAGGTTGCGCAGTTCCAGCAGGTCGTTGGTGACGCGGAAATTCCAGTAGTATTCCTGGATCTCGTGCTGCAGCAGTTCCACGCGCCGGCGCGCGCGTTCCAGCCGCTTGTCGGTACGCACGATGCCGACATAGTCCCACATGAAGCGCCGTAATTCGTCCCAGTTGTGGCTGACGACCACTTCCTCGTCGGAGTCGGTGACGCGTGATTCGTCCCATTCCGGCAGGGGTGGCGGCAGGCGGGTGTCGTCCAGGCGGCGCTCGATATCGGCCGCCGCTGCAGTGGCAAACACCAGGCATTCCAGCAGCGAGTTGCTGGCCATGCGGTTGGCGCCGTGCAGCCCGGTGCAGGCGGACTCCCCGACCACGTACAGGCCGTCGACATCGCTGTGGCCGCGGAGGTCGGTGCGCACGCCGCCACAGGTATAGTGCGCGGCCGGCACTACCGGGATGGGTTCGCGCGTCATGTCGATGCCCAGCTTCAGGCAGCGCTGGTACACCGTGGGGAAGTGCTCTTCGATAAACGCGGCCGGCTTGTGCGAGATGTCCAGCAGCACGTGGTCGATACCGAGGCGCTTCATTTCGTGGTCGATGGCGCGCGCCACGACGTCGCGCGGGGCCAGTTCGCAGCGGGTATCGAAACGCTGCATAAAGGGCTTGCCGTCCGGCAGCAGCAGCTTGCCGCCTTCGCCGCGCACGGCTTCGGTGACCAGGAAGGACTTGGCCTGCGGGTGGTACAGGCAGGTCGGGTGGAACTGGTTGAATTCCATGTTGGCGACGCGGCAGCCCGCGCGCCAGGCCATGGCGATACCGTCACCGGTCGAGGTGTCGGGGTTGCTGGTATACAGGTAGACCTTGCTGGCGCCGCCCGTGGCCAGGATGACGAATTTGGCCCGGAACACCTCCACGCGACCCACGCCACGGTCCAGCACATAGGCGCCCAGGCAGCGGTTACCCGCCTGTTGCAGGCGCTCGCCGGTGATCAGGTCGATGGCGATGTGGCGCTCGAACAGGTCGATGTTGTCGCGGCTGCGCACCGCACTCACCAGGCTGGTTTCCACGGCCCGGCCCGTGGCGTCGGCGGCATGAATGACACGCCGGTGCTGGTGGCCGCCCTCGCGGGTCAGGTGGAAGCGGCTGCTGTGGCCCGCTTCCTGGCGCGTGAACGGGACCCCCAGGTCAATCAGCCACTGCACGGCCCGCGGGCCGTTTTCCACCGTGTACCGCACCACCTCGGGGTCACACAGGCCGGCGCCGGTCTCCATAGTGTCGGCGACGTGGGACTCGATGGAATCGTCGCGGTCCAGCACCGCCGAGATGCCGCCCTGGGCGTAGTAGGTGTTGCCTTCCTGCACCGGCCCCTTGGCCAGCACGGCGATGCGCGCCCGCCCGGGCAGGCTGAGCGCCAGCGTCAGACCGGCGGCGCCGCTGCCGATAACCAGTACGTCATATTGGTGTTGGGTGTGCATCGCTGCTGGCCGCCCGTGCCGGAATCAGGTATGGTCTGATTCGGTTAACTCATTAAGATCCAAGTGCTTTGTATACAAACTTTACCCCAAACCGTCGCCGCTGGCGAACTCCGGCCGGTTTTTCCGGTCTATTTCAGGCATGCAAGCTCTCCGGACAAAAGAAGAGGTAGCCCGGATGGGCGACAGGAACCTGGATCAGGAGCTGGTCGAACGGGTCCAGAAAGGCGAAAAAGGGGCGTTCGACATACTGGTCCGCAAGTACGAGCATAAACTGGCCAATGTCATCGGTCGTTACATCCGGGACCCCAGCGAAGTACTCGATGTATCGCAGGAAGCCTTCATCAAGGCCTACCGCGCGCTGCCGAATTTCCGGGGTGACAGCGCGTTTTACACCTGGCTGTACCGGATTGCCATCAATACGGCGAAAAACTACCTGGTCGCAGCCGGCCGACGGCCACCGAAAGATGATATCGATGCCCAGGAAGCGGAACAATTTGAATCGGGTTCGGGTCTCAAGGAGTATGCAACACCGGAACGTTTGATGCTCAGCAACGAGCTGGCGGTTACGATCCAGGAAGCGATTGACGAGCTGCCCGAAGAGCTGCGTGTGGCCATCGTGCTGCGCGAGCTGGAAGGGCTGAGCTATGAAGAGATCGCCGGTGCCATGGAATGTCCCATTGGCACTGTGCGGTCACGAATTTTCAGGGCACGCGATGCCATCGAGAAACGCATTCGCCCCCTGCTGGACGAAGTGGATACAGGTGAATAGAAATGAGTGACGAGATCCGCGAGCAATTGTCTGCGCTGGCCGATGACGAGCTCAGCGATGTGGAGCGGCCCCTGTTGCTGGGGCGCCTGCAGCGTGATGCCGGCCTGCGTGAGTGCCTGGGGCGCTACCAGCTGATCGGCGAAGTGATGCGGGGTATCGCAGACACTTCCACGCTGGGTGTTGCCGACCGTGTGCAGCGGGTGCTGCAGGAGACGGCTTCCGGCGAGCTGCCGGCGGTTCCGCGACAGGCGTCCCGCTGGTGGAAACCGCTGGCGGGTGTCGCCGTGGCGGCTTCCGTTGCACTGGTTGCGGTACTGACAGTCAGCTCAGTGCGTGAAGCGTCGACGGGTGCCGTTCCGGAACTTGCTTCCAGCCAGGAGAGCGCTGCCGTCGTGGCGCGTGTGAGTGACGAACAGCAATGGGACCGGATTGAACCCGGCATCGACAAGCGCCTTGCCGGTTACCTGGTCAACCACAGTGAATATGCAGCCAGCCGGGGTGTGCAGGGTGTCATGCCGTACGTGCGTATAGTAGGTTACGAAAACAACGAGAGATGACGCACGCTCTTGCTTCCACAGTACTGGTAGTCCTCACGGCTGCGATGCAGCCGATTGCGCGCGCCGAAGTGGGCGCGCAGCAATGGCTGGAGCGTATGTCGACGGCATCCCGGTCCCTGAACTACACCGGGATTTTTGTATACCAGCATCAGAACAGCCTGGAAGCCATGCAGATCGTGCATGCCATGGACGAGGATGGCGAACGCGAACGGCTGTTTTCGCTGACCGGTCCCAAGCGTGAGGTATTGCGCGACAACCAGGTGGTGACCTGTATCCTCGGCGACAGCAAGGCCGTCGTGGTGAACAAAAGCCGGCCGCGCACGTCTTTCCCGACCAGCTTTCCCCGGGAGCTGGCGGAGCTGGAAAAAAATTACCGTTTCAGGGTGATGGGCGAGGACCGGGTTGCCGGCCTGGCCTGCCGGGTCGTCGCGGTCCAGCCGCGTGATGCCTACCGCTACGGTCGCCGCCTGTGCGTACACGACCAGAGTCACCTGTTGTTACGTTCCGAGCTGACCGATGCCCGGGGACGTGTCATCGAACAGGTGATGTTTACTTCCGTGGAGTTTCCGCAGCGTATTTCCGCCCAGGCGCTGCTGCCGAACCTCGACGATGCCGGCTTTACCTGGCAACGCGAACCGGAGCAACAACCGGAACCCGGGGACAGCAATCCCGACTCGCGCTGGAAGGTGCTGCAGGTCCCCGATGGATTCATGCTCACCGACCACAACTGGCACCAGTTGAGTGCGCATGAAGCCGGTGTCGAGCACTGGGTCTACAGTGACGGCCTGGCCAGCGTATCGGTCTATATCGAAAAATCGCAGAAAAAGCACGAGGTCTACAGCGGGGTATCCCACCGTGGCGCACTGAATGCCTTTGGCACCATGGTGGCGGATTACTACGTGACGGTGGTGGGTGAGGTTCCGCGCCAGACCGTCGAGCTGATTGGCAAGTCTGTCCGTATCCAGTAACTCATGCTGGAGGAAACTGCACAGGTGGTTCGAATCGACGGCGACCGGGTCTGGGTGGAGACTCAGCGACAGTCGACCTGCGGTTCCTGCGCGGCCGCAAAAGGCTGTGGCACCGCTACCCTGTCCAAAGTACTGGGCCAGCGCCGTACACTGGTGCGGGTGTTGTCCAGGCAGCCGCTGCGGATCGGTGACCGGGTGGTGATCGGGATCCGCGAACAGGCACTGGTGCGCGGTTCCCTGGCGGTCTACGCCGTGCCGATCCTGTTGATGCTGGCGGGCGGAATCATCGGGGAACTGGGCGCGCAGGGCTTTCTCTGGGACAATGCCGAGCTTGCCAGTGTATTACTGGGTATCTCGGGCCTGGCCGCGGGACTGGTCTGGCTCAGGCGATTTACCCGTAAAATCGAATTTGATGATAAATATCAACCTCTTGTGCTTCGAAAGCTGGTTGACGGCACGGCCGGGGTTGTGGTGACAAGATAATCGGGAGTGATTATGAAAGCGTTGAAAAACATGGGATGGGGGTTTGTGGCCATGCTGGTGCTGGCGGCAAACGTGCAGGCACAGTTGCCCGATTTCACCAAACTGGTAGAGAAAACCAGCGATGCCGTGGTGAATATCAGTACGACACAGAAAGTGACGGCCGGGCGCATGAACCTGCCGGAAGGGATCGAGATCCCGGACCTGCCGGAGGGTTCGCCCTTCGGTGACCTGTTCAAACATTTTTTTGGCGAGCAGGGTGGCGGTGTACCGCATCCGCAGGAAGCCAAGTCACTGGGTTCCGGGTTCATTATCTCCAAGGACGGCTACATCCTTACCAACAACCACGTGGTCAAGGATGCGGAC
>DRQL01000011.1 GCA_011371465.1 Gammaproteobacteria bacterium
GGTCGAGGTCATGGCTGGCGATCAGCACGGACACGCCGACCTGGTTGAACTGTTCGAACAGGTGCATGATGTCGCGCGACAGGTCCGGGTCGAGGTTGCCGGTGGGCTCGTCGGCCAGCAGCAGCGGTGGCTTGTTGACCACCGCGCGGGCGATACCGACGCGCTGTTGTTCGCCACCCGACAGGGTGATGGGCAGGGCGCGCTCCTTGTCCAGCAGGCCCACCTTGTCCAGCGCCGCGCGTACCCGCCGGCTGATGTCCTGGTGGCGGTAGCCGGCGATCACCAGCGGCAGCGCCACATTGTCGAACACGGTCCGGTCGAACAGCAGCCGGTAGTTCTGGAAGATCATGCCGATCTTGCGGCGCACGTGGGGGATGCGGCGTCTCGGCGTGCGCGCCAGGTTTTCCCCGTCCAGGAACAGCTGGCCGTGTGAGGGGCGTTCCAGCAGCGCGATCAGTTTCAGCAGGGTGCTCTTGCCGGCACCGGAATGCCCGGTGAGAAACGCCATGGCGCCGGGGTGCAGGTGGAAACTCACGCCCTGCAGGGCGTCGCGCCCGCCGGGGTAGCGCTTGGAGACACTGTCGAAACGGATCATTCAGCTACTACGGATCATTCATCGAACAGTGCATCGACAAACTCGCCGGCGTCAAACGGACGCAGGTCCTCGATGGTCTCGCCAACCCCGATAAAGCGGATGGGGATACCGAGCTGCCTGGCGATGGCGAAGATGATGCCGCCCTTGGCGGTACCGTCCAGCTTGCTGAGGGTGATGCCGGTCAGGCCGACCGCCGCACTGAACTGCTGCGCCTGGTTGAGGGCATTCTGGCCGGTGCCGGCGTCCACCACCAGCATGACTTCGTGCGGGGCGTCCGGGTCCAGTTTGCCCAGTACGCGCTTGATTTTTACCAGTTCTTCCATGAGGTTGGACTGGGTGTGCAGGCGCCCCGCGGTGTCGGCGATCAGCACGTCGATGTGGCGTGCCTGCGCGGCCTGCAGGGCGTCGAAAATGACCGAGGCGGAGTCGGAACCCTGCTGCTGGGCGATCACCGGCACCTGGTTGCGCTCCCCCCAGGCCTGCAGCTGTTCCACCGCGGCGGCGCGAAAGGTGTCGCCGGCCGCCAGCATCACCGAGCGGCCCTCGTTCTGCAGGCGGCGGGCGATCTTGCCGATGGTGGTGGTCTTGCCGGCGCCGTTGATGCCCACCATCAGCAGGACAAAGGGTTTGTCCGAGTCGGGGATCTGCAGGGGCTGGTTGACCGGCTCCAGCAGGGTGCGCATGTCTTCACGCAACGCTGCCGTCAGGGCATCCGCGTCCGACAGCTGCTTGCGGGCCACGCGGCGGGTGAGGTCGTCGATGATGCTCCGGGTGGCCTCCACGCCGACGTCGGCGGTCAGCAGCCGGGTTTCCAGTTCTTCCAGCAGTTCGTCGTCGATCTGCCGGCGGCCCGTCACCAGGCTGGCGATACCTTCGGTCAGACCGCTGCGGGTTTTGGACAGGCCGGCCTTGAGGCGACCGAACAAACCCGGTTTTTTTTCCTTGTCCGGCGCGCCTTCGCCGGCTGCCGGGCTGTCCCCGGATTTCTTTTTACCGAAACCTAACATCGTTTTTGCTGTCCAGATGAGTCTGCGTATCCTATCATTCCCCGCTGGCTGACCAAAGGCGAATTGCCAATGCCCGGTAACGGGTGCGGGTTTGTGGTCAGGGTGCCGTATTCTAATGGTAAGAAGATAGAAGGAGTAGGAAATGCGGGGATTACTCGCGCTTGTCCTGGGGCTGTTTGCCGTCGCGCTGTCGGCAAACCCGGCCGTTCATGAATACAAGCTGGATAACGGGTTGAAACTGATTGTGAAAGAAGACCACCGCGCGCCCATCATGGTGTCGCAGGTCTGGTACAAGGTCGGATCGAGTTACGAGCACGACGGGATTACCGGTCTTTCGCACGTGCTGGAACACATGATGTTCAAGGGCACAAAGGCGCACCCGAACGGTGAATTTTCAAAAATCATCTCGGAAAACGGCGGGCGCGAGAACGCCTTTACCAGCCAGGACTACACGGCCTATTTCCAGACCATGGAAAAAAGCCGCCTGCCGGTGAGTTTTGAACTCGAAGCGGACCGGATGCGCAACCTGACCATACCCGACGACGAAGTGCTGAAAGAGGTCAAGGTGGTCATGGAAGAGCGGCGCATGCGCACCGAGGACAACCCGCAGTCGCTGACCTACGAACAGTTCAACGCCACCGCCTACACCAGTAGCCCGTACCGGATCCCGGTGATCGGCTGGATGGATGACCTGGAAAATCTCCAGGTCGAGGACCTGAAGGACTGGTACCGGATGTGGTATGCCCCGAACAACGCGACGCTGGTGGTGGTCGGCGACGTGGACCCGGACGAGGTGTATGCACAGGCGAAGAAATACTTTGGACCGCTGAAGCCCAGCAAGATCAAACCGGTCAAGCCGCGTCACGAAATACGCCAGCTCGGCCGCAAGGACCTCAAGGTCGAAGCGCCCGCCAAGCTGCCTTACCTGATCATGGGCTACAAGGCGCCGGTGGTGCTGAACGCCGAGCAGGACTGGGAACCCTACGCGCTGGACGTGCTGGCCGGGGTGCTGGACGGTGGCGACAGTGCGCGCCTGGCCAGCGAGCTGGTGCGCGGCAAGGCCGTCGCGGCCAGTGCCGGTGCCAGCTATGACGGATATGACCGCCTGGAGACCCTTTTCCTGCTGTCCGGGACGCCGGCCACCGGACACAGTATTGCCGATCTTGAAAAGGCGCTGCTGGAACAGGTCAAACGGGTGCGCGAAAAACCCGCGAGCGTGAAAGAGCTGGACCGGGTCAAGGCGCAGATTCGTGCCAGCAAGGTCTACGAGCAGGATTCGATTTTCTACCAGGCCATGCAGATCGGCATCCTCGAGACCGTCGGACTGAGCTGGAAGGACGCCGATGCCTACCTGGAACGCATCGAGGCGGTGACGCCGGAGCAGGTACAGGCGGTGGCCCGCAAATACCTGGTGCCGGAGCGTTTGACCGTGGCCGAACTGGTGCCACAGCCAATCGATCCGAAACACCCGCCGCGCACGGGGGGAAGTGCTCATGTACGTTGAGGGAATCATTGTGAAAAAACATGGTGGACGTCTGCTGCTTACACTGCTGGCCCTGTGCCAGGTCACGCTGGCCCACGCCCTGCCGGATATCCAGAGCTGGAAGACCGAAAAGGGCGCGCGGGTGCTGTTTGTCGAAGCGCATGAACTGCCGATGATCGATGTGCGCGTCGTGTTTGACGCGGGCGGTGCACGTGACGGCAAGCAGGCCGGGGTGGCCAGTCTCACCAATGCTCTGCTGGACCAGGGTGCGGCGGGTCTGAATGCCGACCAGATCGCGCAGGGCTTCGAACAGGTCGGTTCCAACCTGGGCAGTGGTTCGGAACGCGACATGGCCTGGCTGTCGCTGCGCAGCCTGACCGATCGCAAGTTGCTCGAGCCCTCACTGGAGTTGTTCGGGAAGGTATTGACCCGGCCGGATTTTCCGCAGGCGGATTTTCTCCGTGAGCAGAAACGCACCCTGATCGGCCTGGAGTACCAGAAGCAGAAACCCGGGTCGATTGCGAGCCGGGCTTTTTACCAGGGCGTGTACGGTGATCACCCCTACGCGCAGGATCCGTCCGGCACGGAAGACTCGGTCAAGGCCCTGTCGACCGATGACCTGCGCCGTTTCTATCAGCGCTATTACGTGGCGCGCAATGCAACGCTGGTGATCGTCGGCGATGTCACCCGCAAACAGGCGCAGTCGATCGCGGACCGTGTGCTGGACGGGCTGGCCGAAGGGGAAAAGGCGCCGGTCCTGCCGAAGGTCGCGGATCTGCAGGCCGCGCAGACAAAATTCATCGAGCACCCCACTACCCAGAGCCATGTGCTGGTGGGCGCGCCGGGGATCAAGCGTGGCGATGTGGATTATTTCACCCTGTATGTCGGGAACCACATCCTCGGTGGCAGCGGCCTGGTGTCGCGCATCAGCCAGGAGATCCGCGAGAAACGCGGTCTTTCCTACAGCGCCTACAGCTACTTTATCCCGATGAAGCGCAAGGGTCCGTATACCCTGGGTTTCCAGACGCGCAATGACCAGCGCGAGGAAGCGCTGTCGGTATTGCGCGAGACGCTGCAGAACTTTATCGACAAGGGTCCGACGGAAAAGGAACTGCAATCGTCGAAGAACAACATCATCGGCGGTTTCCCGCTGCGCGTTTCGAGTAACGGCAAGATTGCCGAGTACCTGGCGGTGATCGGGTTTTATGACCTGCCGCTCGACTACCTGTCGACCTTTACGGAAAACGTCGAGGCGGTCACGGTCGAGGGTATAAAGGATGCATACCGGCGGCGCGTGCACCCGGACCGCATGGTCACCATCATGGTGGGTGAGGCCGCCGAACCGGAGTCCTGATGCCGGGCCCGTGTACGGAGGGTCGTGCACGGGCTTCAGAATGATCTGGCAGGTTCTTAAGGAACTCCTGATTCAACCGTCATTGCGAGGAACGAAGTGACGCGGCAATCTCCAACCAATGGATTCCATTGCATGGGATTGCCGCGCTTCGCTCGCAATGACGGATGAATCAGCTGGTTCCTTAAGAAAAAGTACCGGCGTTGTCGATGGTTGACCCGGACCCCTGGTCTGCGCACCATGCAGGCCATGGCGAAGAGATCCAACCAGGTACGTATCATTGCCGGTGAATGGCGCGGCCGGAAACTGTCCTTCCCGGACGCCCACGGTTTGCGGCCCACTCCGGACCGCATACGCGAAACGCTGTTCAACTGGTTGCAGCCGGTGTTGCCGGGCGCGCGCTGCCTGGATCTGTTTGCCGGCAGCGGTGCGCTGGGGTTTGAAGCCGCGTCACGTGGCGCGGCACAGGTGGTCATGGTGGACAGCGCGCCGGAGGTGGTGCAGGCGCTGCGCGGGAATGCGCAGAAGCTGGCGGCTTCCACCGTGCGCATAGACCGGCAGGATGCAGTGGACTACCTGGCGGGCGGGGCCGGGCCGTTCGACCTGGTATTCCTGGACCCGCCGTTCAGCAGCCCGGAACTGTTGCCGAAGTCGCTCACCGGCCTGTCCGTGCCGGGACGACTGGCGGCCAGCGCCTGGATCTATATGGAAACACCGTCCACGGCTGCTGAACCCCCGGTGCCGGCCGGCTGGAGCCGGCAAAAACAGAAAAAAGCCGGCCAGGTCACCTGTCGCCTGTACCGCTACACAGCCCCTCCCGCTCTTTCGTAGGAGCGGTCACCTCGACCGCGAAAGCCGGCACTCGTATTCCGCCGTCCTGCCTATTTTTGTTGCCCGCCAAGGGTGAAATAGAACGTAGCCCCCTTGCCGGTTTCCGCCTCTGCCCAGACACGGCCGCCGTGCCGCTGGATGATACGCGCCACGGTGGCCAGACCGATACCGGTGCCTTCGAACTCTTCCTGCCGGTGCAGGCGCTGAAAGGCGCCGAACAGTTTGTCGACGTAGGCCATGTCAAAGCCGACGCCGTTGTCCCGGATGAAAAATACCGTCTCATCCCCGTCTGTACGGGTACCGAACGTGATGTCCGCGACCGGTTCATTGCCCGTGTATTTCACAGCATTGTTCAGCAGGTTGGCCAGGGCCACCTGCAGCAGCTGTTTGTCGGCCCGCACGGACAGGTTGACCTGGTTGCTGAAATGGATCTGCCGTTCTTCCGCGCAGGCGTCGCGCAGGGATGCCATGATGGTTTCGGCCAGTTGCCCCGGTTCGACCGGCTCGTTCTTCATTCCGCTGCGCCCGATCCGTGCCAGGTCGAGCAGGTCATCGATGAGTTCACCCATGTGTACGGCGTTACGGCCGATGCGCTCCAGGAAGTTTTTCCCGGTGTCATCCAGGCGGTCGTGGTAGTCCTCCAGCAGCGCCCGGCTGTAACCGTCGATAGCGCGCAGGGGCGTGCGCAGGTCATGGGAGACCGAGTAGCTGAAGGACTCCAGTTCGCGGTTGGCTGTGGTCAGTTCCCCGGTGCGATCGGCAACGCGCTGTTCCAGTTCGTCCTGGTAACGGTGCAGTTCGCCCAGCAGGTGCCGGTAGTCGGTGGTCAGGACGCCCAGTTCGTCGGTCGACATCGGTAGCAGGCGGGCTTCATGAATATCCCCGCTGCCGGTACCGCGTTCGATCAGGTTGCGCAGCGGGGCCATGGACTGGCTGATACTGTTGACAAAAATGAGGCTGCCCGCGATGGCCAGCAGCTCCAGCGCCAGCCAGACGAAAAAGGTCTCCGCGGTAAAGAAACCCGTGCGGGTCCAGTAATACTGGACCAGCATGGTATCAATCAGCAGCGGTATCAGGGCGCCGACCAGGAATACTTTTGCGCGGATGGTGACGTGCGGGCGGGTGAGCGCCATGTCGCCCAGGCTTTGGCCGAACAGGTCCAGGATCCTGAAAAAGATGGGCAGCCCGACGATGATGGAGACGATCAATGCCACCAGGTGGATACGGAACCAGTCCACCGGCTGCGCGACGAAATCGGTGTAGCGCTCGGCGCTGACCAGTACCGAGCTGGGCGCAAACGCCAGGTAGACCAGGAAGATGCCCCAGAAGTGCAGCGGGAAACGGCGCATCCGCTGCAGGGCGGACGGGGCCGTCGCTTTGTCCGGGTGCTGCAGCCAGTCGCGCAGCGGCTGCATGTAGCGCGGAAAGTACCAGACGGCAAAAACGAGCCAGCCGACGATGTACAGGGGTTCGATCGGGGCCAGCATGATGCCCAGCATCTGCTCCGGTGTCAGGATGCGGATAAACAGGATAAAGCCCAGGCCCACGACCGGCGGCAGCGTCCAGGCGAGCAGGATGAGGGAAAGGAAGCGGCGGCTGAAATCCCGTGTCTTGAGCATATACAACCCGTTAGCCCGTTGCAGAGCGGGTGGTCATTAATACATTGGCTGCCTGCGGACGCAAGCCTTGCTTGAGAAATTGCCCGAAGTTGCTTAGATTGGCCGGACATCTCCTGGCCAGCCGATACCTTCCCATGCAGACAGCCGTTTACCCGGGTACCTTCGATCCCATCACCCACGGGCATACCGACCTCGTCGAGCGGGCCTCGAAGCGGTTTGAGCGGGTGATTGTCGCCATCCACCGCAGCGAGCCGAAACAGCCGGCTTTCAGCTGGGAACAGCGCATGGAGCTGGCCCGGCAGGTGCTGGCCGGGTTTGAGAACGTGGTGGTGGAGGGTTTTGACGGCCTGCTGGTGGAATTTGCGCGCGCTCAGCAGGCCGGTGTAATCCTGCGCGGGTTGCGCGCGGTTTCGGATTTTGAGTATGAATTTCAACTGGCTAGCATGAATCGTCACCTGGCGCCCGAGATCGAGACGCTGTTCATGACCCCGGATGAGCACTACGCCTACGTGTCTTCCAGCCTGGTGCGGGAAATCGCCGCGCTGGGGGGGGATGTGACCGGTTTTGTCCATGCTAAGGTAGTGGCTGCATTGCAGCAGCGATTGGGCTAATATTAAGCACTACTTATATACCGGGGAAGGCCTTCCCCCGCTTACGCTATGCTCAGGAGTCCGTGATGGCCTTGATGATTACCGACGAATGCATCAACTGTGATGTGTGTGAACCGGAATGCCCGAATGGCGCGATCAGCCAGGGTGAAGAAATTTATGAAATCGACCCGGACCTGTGTACCGAATGTGTCGGTCATTACGAAACTTCCCAGTGTGTCGACGTGTGCCCGGTGGACTGCATTCCGCTGAACCCGGATTACGAGGAAACCCGCGAGGAACTGCTCGCCAAGTACCAGCGTATTTCCGGGGAGACCGCCTGACGGTGTACCGCACCACGCACAGCCGAAGGCCCCTGAACGGGGCCTTTCTGTTTTTTGGCCTGCTGCTGGCGGCCTGCGCTGTGTTTGCCGCCCCCCCTCCGGCGCCGCCCGTTGCCGCGGTTGCCAGTGCCCACCCGCTGGCGACGCAGGCCGGCCTGGAAGTGCTGGACGCCGGCGGCAATGCCTTCGATGCCGCGGTGACCGTCAGCGCGGTGCTGGCCGTGGTCGAACCCTACAGCTCCGGTATCGGTGGCGGCGGTTTCTGGTTATTGCACCGCGCCAGTGACGGCCGGCAGGTGATGGTGGACGGGCGCGAACGCGCGCCCCTGGCGGCAACGCGCGATATGTACCTGGATGAACAGGGTGAAGTGGTGCCCGGTCTGTCCATGAACGGTGCGCTGGCCGCCGGGATTCCCGGTGAGCCGGCGGCGCTGGCGCATCTTTCCGCGCACTATGGGCGTATGCCCCTGGCGAAAACGCTGGCAGCGGCCATCCGGCTGGCCGAGGATGGCTTCGAGGTGGACGAGTACTACCGGCGCATGGCGCGCTTCCGGCTGGAAGTGCTGCGGCGCTACCCGGCGAGTGCGGCGGTTTTCCTGCGCGAGGGCGAGGTGCCGCCGGTCGGTACCCGGATCCGGCAGCCGGAACTGGCAAACACGCTGAAAGCCCTGGCCGAACAGGGGCGAAAAGGATTTTATGCCGGTGCCGTGGCCAAGCAGCTGGTCGACGGTGTGCGCGCCGCCGGCGGTATCTGGACACTGGAAGACCTGCGCAAGTACCGCGTGGTGGAGCGGGAGCCGATCAGTTTCGACTACCGCGACCTGCACATTGTATCGGCGTCACCTCCCTCGTCGGGTGGTGTGGCGCTGGCCACTATGCTGCATGTGCTGGAAGGCTGGGATCTGCAGGGACTGGCGGCGGCAGAGCGTGTGCACCTGGTGGTCGAGGCCATGCGTCGTGCCTACCGTGACCGGGCGCAGTACATGGGCGACCCGGATTTTGTCGATATGCCCCTGCAGCGGCTGATCAGCCCGGATTACGCCGCCGGCCTGCGCGCCTCGATCCGGACCGATCGCGCGACGCCCAGTGCCGAACTTCCGGAGGCGGTTTCCGGTGTGGAAGGCACCGACACTACCCACTTTTCCATCCTGGACCGCGAGGGTAACCGGGTTGCCGCTACCCTGAGCGTGAACTACCCCTTCGGTTCCGGCTTGCTGGTGCCGGGGACCGGTGTGCTGCTCAATGACGAAATGGACGATTTCTCCGCCAAGCCGGGCGTACCGAATGCCTACGGCCTGGTCGGCGCGGAAGCGAATGCCATCGAACCGGGCAAGCGCCCGCTGTCGAGTATGACGCCGACCTTTGTCGAGAGCGACCGGGGCGTCGCGATCCTGGGCACTCCGGGCGGCAGCCGCATCATCACCATGGTGCTGCTGGGTATCCTCGACCTCGAGGCCGGGAACCCGCCGCAATCCTGGGTATCCCTGCCGCGCTTTCACCACCAGTACCTGCCCGATGCCATCCAGTACGAGCCCGATGCCCTGTCACCGGCCACGCTCGACACGCTGAAGCGGGACGGGCATCACCTGAAGCCGCTGAAGAACCGGTACGGCAACATGCAGGCGATCTACCACGACTACAAAAACAACCGCGTCAGGGCCGCCTCGGACCCGCGCGGTATCGGCAGCGCAGGCGTGCGCTGAGCCGGCCTGTTTCATCAGCGCTTCGCGCGCCTTGTCGGTATCCACCGAGTCCGCAGCCTTCTGTTTGTCGACAGCCTCAACGGCTTTCCCGTAGTCCACGCCATCCGTACTGACGGCTTCCCCCATCTTTTCCCTGTCGACCGACTCAGCAAATATGGGGTCCAAATATGGGGTCAGAGTAAAAACTCCTGGCTATCTACATGACAGCTTTAGGCTTGGGACCTCTTTTGAGCCGCGTGGTACGCCGACCAGTCAGGGCCTCTACTTCTGCCTTGAACCTTTCATTTCCTAACGCCATCCCCTGGTTAACGCTGCATCGGATCTCTTTCAACAGAGCCTCCTCGATATGCCCGCGAAATACCGCACGATAATGCTTTGCGCGTATTTCCTTGGTGTCGCCAAGCGCCTGGTAGACCGGGTGAGGCGTCCATAAACAGGATGCCTGCGCCAGGCCATTGCACCGATAGCTTGACCATTTGTATTCATCTGGCGATTCTACCATGGAGGCGCGGACGGGGTTCATTTCGATATAGCGCTGGCACTGTAACAGGTAATTTTCCGCATCGATAATGCAAGATTTAAAGCGCCCTTCCCATAACGTACCCGTGCGGGCGTAGGTATAGTTGAAATAGCGGACATAGCGCCTGCCCAGACTCTGCATGAGTTTCGAGATACCATTCCCGGTTTCCGGCGTCATCAGCAGGTGAACGTGATTGGTCATGAATACCCAGGCGTGGAGCTCCACCCGGTATCTTTCCGCATACTCCCGTAGCCAGCGGGCATAGGCCGCGAAATCCTTCTCCGATGCAAAACAGGCCTGACGATTATTCCCCCGTTGAATAACGTGCTGCGGCATGCCGGGCAGGCATATCCGTGGTAATCGCGTCATCTTCTCGTCCCTGAAAAAATGTAAAGCAGGTTTTTAATATAGCAAATCCGGCCGCAAAAAAAGGGTCGGTGACAAACAAGTCTAATTCGCATCTGGATTTCTGCGTCTTTTCGGCCTTCCCCGACCCGCATAGCCAACGCGCCGACCTAATGCCTCTTCAAGTTTCTCTCTAAATCGATCATTGCCCAGTGGCATGCTGCTGGTCGCCGACGTTCGTATCGCGTGCAGCACGTTACGATCCAGGGCATCCGAAAATAAGTCGCGATAGGCTGCTTGTCGTGTAGCGGGGTCTCTACCAAGTTGCGTATAGATTTCGTGTTCACGAATATACGCCTGATACTTCCCGCAGGCATTGCGCTGATAACTCGACCAGGCATAATCCCCTGGATGCTCCACCATGCCGGCCCGCACGGGATTGAGCTCAATATATCGATAGCAGGTCAGCAGATAACACTCAGCGTCCACGATATTTGCTTTATGGCGACTCTCCCACAGGGTTCCGCAGCGATGATAGGTCTGATTAATGTGCTGAACGTAACGTCGACCGAGTGACTGCATCACCCGACTGATGCCTGACTCCGAAGCGGGTGTCATTAGCAGGTGCACATGATTCGTCATCTGCACATAGGCATGCAGAGCGACACCAAAGCGTTCACACGCTTCACCTAGGCAAACCAGATAAAACCGGTAATCTTCTTCAGTGAAAAAACAGGGTTCCCGGTTGTTTCCTCGCTGGATTACATGGCAAGGTACTCCCGGCATGTACATGCGTGGTTTCCGTGGCATCCTGATCCCTCCATGGACTTGATGGCCGCTGTTCTGAACCTTTGGGAAAGTAGCATATTCTGCAGGTGTTGGTTATCGCAAATGATTCTTGGTTGTCACCGACCCCTTTTCGCGCGCGGCTGGTGGTCAGATGGCCTTCGGCGCGATAGTCCTCCGGGCCGGGAGGGCCGACCAGGTCAAGGTAGTCGGGATAGATATATTTTTTCTGCATCGCGGTGATGAGACCCCACTGGCTCTCATCGTCACGCATGTTTTTCGACCACCACTTGCTGCGCCAGATATGATCCACATCGCTGGCGATACTCTCGAACGCTTCGTCTTCGGTTTCTTCCTCATCCTCGGCAAAGCGATCGTAATACCAGTCTCGATAACCGCGTCTGCGTGGCATTGGTTTTCAGCTACTCTGACCCGTCGATCGGCTACTTTCTCTATTCACTCTCTTAATAGTGAAAACCACAAGCGTTACGCTTGCCGCAATAAAAATCAAAGATAATGATGCAAATATCCAGAACCTGGTTTCCAATACGTCTAGGTAGGGTTTATTCTCCTGGAAGGCACTTTGCCAGACATTAAAAATAGCATGATTACCGAAATAAAGGCCCGCCAGCAATAATGCTATAGCCACTAAAATTAGAGGCCAGTTCTTTTTCCGCGAATACCCTGTATTGTTACTATCAGCCACTTCGCTTGTCACCGTGATGGTAAAATCTGTGGGCCAGATCGGCAGCTATTAACTATGCTGAATGCAAATTGCTTGCAATTACTCGTCGGGCCGAAGCCTCCTTGTGACTGACCAACTGTTTCATTCAGCCTATTGTTAACACATTCTTCGTCAACATTGTTCTGTACCTCACAGGAGGTCGGAGTATCGTCCGAATGATCCGTTGGAAATGTGGGTGTCCCTAGGAACTCGTACCGATCACCAGGGCGAACGTTTGGGTCGCCTTGCAACCCTATACTTTGCGAACTCGTAGTAACCCAAAAATGATCCACGCCCCCCTTGAGGATATCTGCCGGCCTACTACAAATACTTACCCCCATTAACCCGTATGGATCAATCCAAAAGATTGGATTGTTACCAACGTAGGAATAGAGATTAGGCCCTGCTTTCTGTCCTATAGGATCAGCGGTCAGATACCGCCCGATGCTCGGATCGTAATACCTGAAGTAGTTGTAGTGGAGTCCCGTCTCCTGGTCATAATACTGGCCCGGGAGCCGCACATTTAATGTGACCAGGTTCCCATCGTTGTCCGGATCTTCATCGACCGTGGCTTTGCCGAACGGATCATAGTCGGCTTTCCAGACGACGGTGCCGGATTCATCCGTGAGCACCTGCGGCGTCCCCAACGGATCATTGTGCACATAATACAACACCCCGCGGTTATTCGGCAGCGCCTGCGCGGGCCGGATCAGCCAGCCCAATGTGGCCTGGATGCGCCCGGCAAGGGATGTGGGGTTTTCGACGTCGCTGTTCGCCAGCCGGGTCTCACCCCACCACCAGCTCTGCAGTAATTGCTGCTCCAGCAACAGCAGATCCGCGGCATTCAGCTGCCCGTCAAAGTTCAGGTCCCCGTGGGTCAGGGCGTCGGCATCGACCGTTCGGAGGCCGAGCACGTACTGGTACAGTAACAGCAGGTCGCCGAGGTTGATGTCGCCGTCGTGGTTGAGATCGCCGTCCCCCGCTACGCTGCCGGGCCGGTTCGGGTCGGTGTGACTGGCGATCTCCACGGCATCGCTGACGCCGTCGCCGTCACTGTCGGGATTCCGGCTGTCGGTGCCGTACTGGAGCCATTCCGCCAGGTTGGTGAGGCCGTCGCCGTCGTTGTCGCTGTTCAGGGGGAGCGTGCCCTGCTCGGCTTCCCTCCGGTTGGGGATCCCGTCCTGGTCGTCGTCCGGCTCGAACACCGCCAGCAGCTGGCCATTGAGGTAGCTGTATTCGGCCAGGACGTTGCCGTGCTGATCGATTTCGGCCAGCAGCTCGCCCTGGCTGCCGTAGAGGAAGTAGCGGCTGGTGCCGGTGGTTTCATCGGTCTTGCGGGTGCGCTGGCCGAGGCCGTTGTAGCCGAAGCCGGCCTGGAGGGTGGCGTTTTCGGTCGCGCTGGCCAGTCGATGGTGCGGGGTGTAGCTATAGGTCCAGCGGCCCTGGTTGAGGGTGTTGCCGGCGTCATCCAGCAGTACGTCGGTGGCACCCAGGGTAGTCAGACGATTGCTGTTGGGTACATACGTGGATAGCGTGGTGACGGCATCCCGGATCAGCCGGGTGCGGTTGCCGTTTTTATCCAGGTCATAATCCCGGGTCCCGAAGGGGCCGGAGGCGGTATCGAGCCGGTTGAGGGCGTCGTAGCCAAAGGTGCTGTCGGTGGCCAGGGCGTCGGTCCGGGTGAGCGGGTTGCCGTTGGCATCATACTGGGGATAGGTACGGTCAAGGAC
>DRQL01000012.1 GCA_011371465.1 Gammaproteobacteria bacterium
GGACCCCGGCCTGCACTGTTTGACCAGGAAGACCTGATCGCGCTGCGTACCCGCGCCGGTGTGGACAAGCTTATGCCGGGCCTGACCGGGTGGGCGCAGATCAATGGACGGGATGAACTGTCGATTCCCGAGAAGGTAAAACTGGACGCAGAATACGGTTCCCGCCAGTCATTCTGGTTTGATCTGAAGATTATGGTTCTCACCGTGGTTCGCGTATTGCGTCGTCATGGCGTATCCCACTGATGATCAGTGATGTACCGTCAACCTCGGGCTTGAACCCCGCAGCGGAATGGGTAAAACTAGCCGCTGTGCTGTTGAAATCTGCGATGAAGTTGCTACCGTCATGCGCCTGCCGAGCCTGAAGCGTCTGTTTGATATTATCTTCGTTGTGGCCATGTTGCCGCTGCTGGCGTTGCCTATGGTGCTGATCGCCCTGCTGGTTTGCCTGACATCGCCGGGTCCCGTGATTTACTGGTCCGACCGGGTGGGTACCCATAACCGGATCTTCAGGATGCCGAAGTTCCGAACCATGAAAGCCGGCACACCTGCCATTACCACGCACCTGCTGCCGGATCCGGACACCTGTGTTACCACGTTTGGAAAATTCCTGCGTGTCACCAGCCTCGATGAACTGCCGCAATTGTGGAGTATCCTGCGGGGCGAGATGAGTGTGGTGGGCCCACGCCCGGCCCTGTTTAATCAGGATGACCTGATCGCGCTGCGCTCTGAAGCCGGTGTGGAGAAGATCACACCGGGCCTGACCGGCTGGGCGCAGGTCAACGGCCGTGACGCGCTGGCCACCGCCGAGAAGGCCCGGCTGGATGAGGCCTATATGCGAGATCAGTCGTTTGTATTTGATTTAAAAATCATTTTCCTGACGTTCGACCGGGTGCTCCGGTGTCAGGATATCTCTCACTGAGCGTCTCCTATATAATCCCCCGCGTTTCCCGGTGGTTTCGGGATTCACCAGAGTGTGACTGACTGTGTGCAGGCCCCCGGTCCCCGGGCCTGACAGCAGGGCGCCGGGCTGATGATTCGCAAAAAATGATACGTAGACTGTTCAATAACCGAACCCTGGCCATTGCCCACGACCTGGCGATGATCCCGGTGGCCTGGCTCGGCGCCTACTGGTTGCGTTTCAACCTGGGTGTAATTCCCGAAGAACACCTGTCCGCCGCCGTTGATATCCTGGCCATCGTGGTGGTCATCCAGGCCATCGCATTCCATTACTACGGTCTGTACCGCGGTGTCTGGCGCTTTGCTTCGGTTCCGGATCTCATCCGTATCGGCAAAGCCGTACTCATGGGGATGGCCTTTTCGGCGGTAACCATCTTCCTGGTGACCCGCATGGAAGGTATTCCGCGCTCGGTGTTCCCCCTTTATGGCCTGCTACTCATTTCGCTGCTGGGCAGTTCCCGCCTGCTGGTGCGCTGGTCGAAGGACCGGAAAGGCTATACCGGGAATGACAGGCGACTGCTGATTGTAGGTGCCGGCAAGGCCGGTGAAATGTTTGTCCGCGACCTGTTGCGTAATCGCAAGGAAGGGTATCTGCCGGTGGGGTTCGTAGACGACAGTGTGGCCAAGCGGGGGCGCGAGATCCACGGCGTTCGCGTGATCGGCTCCTGCGACGAGATGATCGGCCTGGTCGAACAGCTGGCCGTGGACCTGATCGTGCTCGCGCTTCCTTCCGCCAAATCCAACGATATGCGGCGTCTGGTCGGCCTGTGTGAACGAACCGGTATTCCGTTTCGCACCTTGCCACCCCTGGACCGCCTGATGTCCGGGCAGATCACGGTCAATCAGTTGCGAGAGGTATCGATCGACGATTTGCTCGGCAGGGATCCGGTGTCACTGGACTGGGAGGCCATTGGGCGTGAACTGAAGGACAAGAAGGTGCTGGTCAGTGGCGCGGGCGGTTCTATCGGCTCGGAGCTGTGCCGGCAGATCGCGCGGCTGCGGCCGGAGCACCTGATCCTGCTGGACAGCAGCGAATTCAACCTGTACAGCATAGAAACCGAACTCGCGCGTGACTGCCCCTGGTTGAGTGTAAGCCGCTGCCTGAATGATGTGGTCGACCAGGTCGCCATGGAAAGAATATTCAGTAATCACGGTCCCGACGTGGTGTTCCACGCCGCTGCGTACAAGCACGTCCCGATGCTGGAAGACCAGCTCCGCGAGGCGGCCAGGAACAACGTCGAGGGTACCCGCGTCATGGCGGACATGGCGCACCGCTTTCACTGCGGAGCCTTCGTGATGATCTCCACGGACAAGGCGGTCAACCCCGCCAACGTGATGGGGGCCAGCAAGCGGGCGGCCGAGATCTACTGCCAGAACCTCAACCAGCGCTCACCGACCCGGTTTGTCACCGTTCGTTTCGGCAATGTACTGGGCTCGGCCGGGAGTGTGGTGCCGCTGTTCAGGAAGCAGCTCGAATCCGGTGGACCGGTCACGGTTACCCACAGAGAAATAACCAGATATTTCATGACGATACAGGAATCATGTCAACTGATACTTCAAGCCAGTACCATGGGTAAGGGCGGCGAGATCTTTGTGCTGGATATGGGCGAACCGATCAAGATCAGCTACCTCGCTGAACAAATGATCCGTCTGTCGGGTAAAGTTCCTGGCGAAGACATCGCCATTATATATACCGGTCTGCGTCCCGGTGAGAAATTGTACGAAGAGCTGTTCCATGAAAAGGAAGCCCTGCAGAGCACCGGCCACGCGAAAATACTGCTGGCCCGCCATCGTGGTTTCGCCTGGGAACGCCTGCGGGAGATCATGGATCAACTGCACGCGGCGTGCACCAGGTACGATGAGGCCGCCTTGCGGGGGCTGATGAAGGAACTGGTTCCCGAGTGGCACTGCGATGCAGAGTTATCGGCAGCGGGTGACGATCGGCGTCACGGCGTTGCCATTCTTCCGGGCGAAGCTTCGGAAACCGCAGCGAAGGAATCGCCCACGCTGCACTAGTGACGAAGGATAAAGATAATGAGTGGTAACAAGGTTCAGATAAGAAAAGCGGTATTTCCTGTAGCGGGCCTGGGAACCCGGTTCCTGCCGGCGACCAAGGCGAATCCCAAAGAGATGCTGCCGATCGTGGACAAGCCACTGATCCAGTACGCCGCTGAAGAGGCGGCCGCAGCCGGTATCGAAGAACTGATCTTCGTAACCAGTTCCAGCAAGCGCGCCATCGAAGACCATTTCGACAAGAATTACGAAATGGAAAACGAGCTGGAGCGCAAGGGAAAAACGGCACTGCTGGAACTGGTCAGGAACGTGGTGCCCAAAGGCATCTCCTGTGTCTACGTGCGTCAGTCAGAAGCACTCGGTCTCGGCCACGCCGTCCTGTGCGCCAGGCCGGTAGTCGGCAACGAACCGTTTGCCGTCATCCTCGCGGACGACCTGATCGATGGTGACGAAGCTTCCTGTATGAGCCAGATGGTCTCCGCGTTCGAATACAACCGTTGCAGTGTGCTGGGTGTGGAGGTGGTTCCCCCGGAAGACACCGGTAAATACGGCATCGTCGAGGCTGATACCATTACCGAAGGGCTGCACCGCATCCGCACCATTGTGGAAAAACCGGATCCGGCGGTCGCGCCTTCCAACCTTGCCGTGGTGGGACGCTATATATTGACACCCCGCATTTTTGAATTGCTGGAGTCGACTTCCAGGGGCGCCGGGGGAGAAATCCAGTTGACCGATGCCATCGCCGCACTGCTGAAAGAAGAACAGGTGCTGGCCTACCAGTTCCGCGGCAGCCGTTATGATTGTGGCAGCAAGCTGGGTTACCTGAAGGCAACCGTTGAATACGCATTGAAGCACGGGGAGCTCAGTGAGGAGTTTCGCCAGTACCTGCGTGACCGCTTTGGTGAAAACGGCCAGAAAATAGA
>DRQL01000013.1 GCA_011371465.1 Gammaproteobacteria bacterium
CTCGCCAGCTGTTCCGTGCCGCCGGGGAGGGGCACGTGATCGCGGCAACCCTGGACAACATCGACCACAGCGCAACCCAGGTCGAGGCAACCCTGTTCGGGCAAACGGTCGGCCTGGCGCGCTGGGCGGTAAAGATTGCGGCTCGCAGGCAGTTGCCCGTGGTGCCCTGCTATTTCAGCAGCGACGGGAACCTGCACCGGGTCCAGGTCGGCACGCCCATCCTCCCGGAGCAGGCTGAAACCGCGGTGCAGCACTACGCCGACTTCTTCACGCAGCACATCCTCGCCGACCCGGCAAGCTGGGCCTACCTGGTGGACAAACGCTGGCGCAGGATACTGTCGCAGGCCCGGGCCACTGGCGTATGATTGTCAGCACAAGAAACAAGCCGCCGGCCGGCACCACACAGGCAAGGGAGCTGACCGTCGGCATGCACCATTTTCATCCACCCACCAAAGGAGAGGGACACCGCATGGAACGCGCACGTCACATACTCCGCTCGGTATTCGGATACGAAGACTTCCGTTTCCGCCAGAGCGACATCATTCAAACCCTGCTGGACGGGCAGGATGCCCTGGTGCTGATGCCCACCGGCGGCGGGAAATCACTTTGTTACCAGGTTCCCGCCCTGGTGCGTGAAGGCGTCGGCGTGGTGGTTTCACCGCTGATCGCGCTGATGCAGGACCAGGTGGATGCACTCTCGCAACTGGGCGTACGCGCCGCCTTTCTCAACTCCACCCAGGACACGGACACCCGGCAGCGCGTGGAACAGGCCCTGCTCGCTGGCGAGCTGGACCTGCTGTACATTGCGCCGGAGCGGCTGCTGACGCCACGCATGCTGGACCTGCTGGAACGCAGCCGCGTGGCACTGTTTGCCATCGATGAAGCCCACTGCGTGTCGCAATGGGGGCACGATTTCCGCCGCGAATACCAGCAGCTGACCGTTTTACACCGGCAGTTTCCCGCCATCCCCCGCATCGCCCTGACGGCAACCGCCGATCAACGCACCCGCGAAGAGATCGTCGCCCAGCTGGACCTGGCCAACGCCACGCAGTTCATACACAGCTTTGACCGCCCCAATATCCGCTACACCATCAGCGAAGGGAACAACCCGCGCGACCGGCTGTGGCGTTTCCTCCAGCGGGAACATCCCGGCGATGCCGGCATCGTCTATTGCCTGTCACGCAACAGGGTGGAACAGGTCGCGCAATGGCTGTGCGAGCGGGGACGCCTGGCCCTGCCCTACCACGCCGGCCTGCCGGAACGCGTGCGGCGCGAAAACCAGCAGCGCTTCCTGCGCGAAGACGGGGTCATTATCGTCGCCACCATCGCCTTCGGCATGGGGATCGACAAACCGGACGTACGCTTCGTCGCCCACCTCAACGTACCCAAAAGTCTGGAAGCCTACTACCAGGAGACCGGCCGTGCCGGGCGCGACGGTCTGCCGGCCAATGCCTGGATGGCCTATAACCTGCAGGATGTGCTCAGCCTGCGCCGCCTGATGAACGAGAGTGACGCCGACGAGGCCTTCAGGCGTATTGCCCATCACAAGCTGGAAAGCATGCTGGGCCTGTGCGAGCTGACCCGCTGCCGGCGCCAGGCCCTGCTGGCCTACTTTGGCGAAACCCTGCAACAGCCGTGCGGCAACTGCGACACCTGCCTGCAACCGCCGGCCACCTGGGACGCCACCGAAGCGGCACAGAAAGCCCTGTCCTGCGTCTACCGCACCGGCCAGCGCTTCGGCGTCAACTACGTGATCGAAGTGTTGACCGGCAAAGTGGACGAGCGCATCCGCAACAACCGGCATGATGCACTGAGCACCTTTGGCATCGGCAGCGAATACAAGGCTACGCAGTGGCGTCATATTATCCGCCAGCTGATTGCACAGGGCTTTCTCGATGTCGACACCGATGGCCACGGTGCCATACGGCTCACCGCGGCCGCCCGACCCCTGCTGCGCGGAGAAATCAGCCTGCAACTGCGCGCCCTGCCGGCCCGGGAGAAGACACGCAAGGCCACCGCCAGCAGCCGCCCCGCGATTGAACTCGACGCCGCTGACCAGGCGCTGTTCGAGGCTCTGCGTGCGCGGCGACTGGAGCTGGCGCGTGAACATTCGGTGCCGCCCTATGTCATTTTTCACGACAGCACCCTGCGCGAACTGGCCAGCCTTCGCCCCTCCAGCGATGACGAAATGCGCAGCATCAATGGTATCGGGGAACAGAAACTGGCGCGCTTCGGCCAGGATTTCATCGCGGTAATCCAGGGCCACCCGGCCCGGGAACTAGTCCAGCCAGAATGAAGGGGTGAACAATACCAGGATAGTGAAGATCTCCAGCCGCCCCAACAGCATGGCGAAGACCGAAATCAGTTTGGCGTCAGCACCGACACCGGCAAAATTGTAGGCCACCTCGCCAAGCCCCGGGCCCAGGTTGTTGATCGAGGTGGCAACCGCGGAAAAAGCGCTGACCTGGTCGAGACCGGTCGCCATCATCGCCAGGGTAAGAATGACAAACACGACGATATAGACTGCGAAGAAGCCCCATACGGCTTCCACTGTGCGTTCCTGCAATATCCTGCCGCCCACCTTGATCGGCCGGACCGAGCGCGGGTGAACCAGGTTGTGGATTTCACGCAGGCCCTGCTTGAACAGCAACAGCATGCGCATGACTTTCATGCCACCCGCCGTGGAACCGCCACAGCCACCGATAAAGCTGATGAAAATGAGAAACACCGGCAAAAACAGCGGCCACAGGGTAAAATCATCGGCCCCGAACCCGGTACTGGTAATGATCGACACCACCTCGAAGTAGGCACTGACCGTCGCGTGCGCCAGGCTCGGGTTTTCCCCGGTCAGCCACAGTATGGAAGCCACCATCAACAGGGCCGCGCTAACGAACAACAGGAAAGTCCGCACCTCCACGTCACGGAAGTAGGGCAACAGGGACTTGTCCCGCAGCGCCAGGAAGTGAACACTGAAATTGATACCGCCTGCCAGCATGAAGACCGTGGCGATGGACTCGATGGTTTCGCTGTGGAAATAGCCCAGGCTGGCATCGTGCGTGGAAAATCCGCCCGTGGAAATGGTCGCAAAAGCGTGCCCGATGGCGTCAAAGGGAGTCATTCCCGCCAGCCAGTAGGCCAGCGCACAGGCCAGGGTCAGCAGCAGGTAGATTACCCACAACGTGCGCGCGCTCTGCGCCAGGCGCGGGGTGATCTTCTCTTCTTTCATGGGACCCGGGGTTTCCGCCCGGTAAATCCGCATGCCACCAATACCCAGCAATGGCAGGATGGCGACGGCCAGCACCACCAGGCCCATGCCACCCAGCCACTGCAACTGCTGACGGTAGTACAGCATGGAGCGTGGCAATGCGTCGATATGGGTGATCACGGTCGCACCCGTGGTGGTAAACCCGGACACGGCCTCAAAGAATGCGTCAACGAAGTCCAGGTGCGGACCGAACAGAAAAGGCAATGCACCCAGCAGGCTCAACGCGACCCAGAACAGGGTGACGACCACGAAACCGTCCTTGCGCCGCAAGGTGGAATCCTGGTGCCTGGCCGCCAGCCAGACCGCAAGACCACCGCTGAAAGCAATGACAAAGGATTTCAGGAAGTGTGCCACCTGCTGATCCTGGTACCAGATCGAGACCGCAACCGGCGGCAGCATCGTCAGGCTGAAACCAATACTCAACAGGCCGACGACGCGTAGAGAGCTTCCAAAGCGCATACAGGAAGGTTAGCAGCCGCTACAGGATCTGCATAGCCGTCAGGAACGGCTGCCGATATACGCCGCCAGTTCGCTGATGGTCGGGTATTCAAACAGGTCGGTAACCTCCACCCGACCGGGAAAACGCGCATCGATCTCCTCGTGAATCTTTACCAGCAGCAGGGAATCCGCGCCCAGTTCAAACAGGTTCTGGTCCGCCTTGACCTCCTGCCCGGGAAACACCTGTCGGCACAGCTCCAGCAATTGCCGGGCGGTCTCGTTTTGCCCGAAGTCAGCGCGGGCATCCTGCAGCTGTGATTGCAGGGCGGCATGAACCTCCGCGTACGCGCCCTGCTCGAAGTCCCGCGCCAGCCGGTAGCGTTGCAGCTTGCCACTGGTGGTGCGGGGAATACGCAATACCGGTATCACGGCGTGGGCGTGCAGGCCGGCCTGTTCGCCCAGCGCGGCCTGCACCCGTCGGACACAGTCCGCAAAAGCCTCCACTTCCTGCCGGAACTGCACGAACACCAGCAGCAGGTCGGCGGCATTTTCCGCATCGCGCAGCGCGCTGACCGCCACCTTGCCGGCCTGCAGACCGGCGCCCTGTTGCAGCAGCTGTTCGATATCCTGCGCATAGTGATTCTGCCCGCTGACAAACAGGAGATCCCTGGCGCGACCGGTAATGAACAGGCCCTGGTCGTTCACCAGTCCCAGGTCACCGGTATCCAGCCAGCCGTCGACAAACACCTCCGCACTCGCCGCGCTGTTGTCGTAATAACCCGCGCTTACGTTGTCACCCCGGACCTGTACCTTGCCCACCCGGTTTTCCTGCAACACCCGGCCCTGCTCGTCACAGATTCGCAGTTCACAACCGGCTACCGGTTGCCCCAGGCATACCAGCTCCACCTGCTGCCCGGAAGCGCCCCCCGGTTCCACATGATCGCCGACCGCCAGCCGCTGCGCAGGCACAGGCAGCGTTTGCAATGCCTGTCCCGGCGGAGGGAAAGTCACCGCCAGGCTGGCCTCGGCAAGACCGTATACCGGGAAAAACGCGTGGGCGTGCAACCCGGCCGGTGCCATTCGCTGAATGAATTCCCGGCATACCGGTGCCGAGACCGGTTCGGCACCGTTGAAAATCAGCCGCACGGCACTGAGGTCGAGGGCATCTCCCGGCGCTGGAACAGACTTCATATAGTGCTGGTAACCGAAGTTCGGTGCACACAACAGGCTGCTGCGAAACCGTTGTGCGCTGTCCAGCCAGAGCGCCGGGCGGCGTACAAACAGGGCGGTATCCATCAGCACCTGGTCCAGGCCGTTGAACAAGGGCACCAGGTGGAAACCGACCAGGCCCATATCGTGACTCAGCGGCATCCAGCTCAGGGTGGAATCACTGGCCGAGACAGACGCTGCCCGGCTGATGGCCCGGATATTCGCCAGCAAATTCGCGTGGCTCAGCACCACGCCCCTGGGCTCACGGGTAGAACCGGAAGAGAACTGGATCAGCGCGGTGTCCCCGGGCTGCGCTGCATGGGGAACGCCCCCGGCATCCAGTTCGACAATATCCTCCAGCAGGCAAACACGCCGCTCGTCGATACGACCCTGGTCGTCCGTACCCTGCAGTCGCTGCAACAGTTCACGTTCTGTAAACAGGAAAGGTGCGTCGAAACCGGACATCACACGCAGCAGTTTGTGCAGGTTCTCTGCGTGCACACCGGCCGACAGTGGCACCGGGATCAGCCCACCCAGCTGACAGGCCCAGAAGGCATCGATAAACGCGGCATTGTTACGCACAAAGAGCAACAGGGGGTCGCCCGCCCGCAGGCCCTGCTGCTGGAACCTGCCCAGCAGACCGAGGGCTCGCGCGCGCAGTGCGCGGTACGATACCCTTGACTCGCGCTGGTCACGCTGCAGGTACTGTATACCCGCATCGCCGTCAGACTGCCGGCAAAGCATGTCCGCAAGAACGTTAACTACCGGCATTCCACTAGTCCACGACGGCGAAGTTCAGGTACAGGGGATCCCGTGGCCGCAGATTAACGTCGGTTTCCAGCTCGACATCCAGGTGCTCAACGGGCTGCGGGCGAATCCGGGCAGCCAGTACCGCCAGGTGGATCATCATCTCGGTCATGGCAAAGGACTCGCCGATGCAGTGCCGGGGGCCGGCGGAAAACGGGATATAGGCATAGCGGTGCCGCTTCGCCTCCTGTTGTGGCGCAAACCGCTGTGGCATGAAGGCTTCGGGCTGTTCCCAGAAATCCGGGTGACGGTGCAACAGGTAGGAACAGATAAACACGTCAGTACCCGCCGCAAGCGGCCAGTGTGCAAGCTGGTCTTCAGCCAGTGCCCGGCGCGTATACAGCCAGCCGGGCGGGTACAGGCGCAGGGTCTCCCTGATCACGCGCGGAATCCACACCAGTTTCTCCAGTACCGACCAGTCAGGCACTTCGCCTGCCGGCAGGCAACGTGCTTCCGCAGCAACCATTGCGTAAACGTCCGGGTGGGCAGCCAGCAAATACCAGACCCAGGTCAGGGCGGCGGCGGTTGTCTCATGCCCGGCGACCACCAGCGTGAGAATTTCGTCAATCAGCAGTTTGTCCGGCATTGCGGTACCGCTGGATTTATCACGCGCCAGCATGGCATGCGACAGCAAGTCCGGGGGGAAACGGTTTTCCCGGCGGCGGGTGTCGACCACCTCCTGCACCCGCTTGCCGAGCGCGCGGAATTTCATGGCAAACTGCAGGTCCCGCCGGGTGTCGGTAGTCACCACCTGGAAAGGGTTACCGCCGTGCTCCTGTTGCAGGCGCAACAGGTCTTCGGAAAACAGCGCCTGCAGCACCGCCAGCAGCGTGGTTTCACTGACCGCCTCGCTGACATTGACCGGCTCGCCCCGCTGCGCGGCCGCGTGCCATTGTGCAGCCGTCGCGGCGGCCTGCTGCACATAAATGGGGAAAAACGCCGCGATCTTCGGCCGGTGGAACCCGGCCTGCAACAGGCGCCGCTGCCGGCGCCAGCGTTCGCCTTCGCTGGCCATCAGGCCGTTGCCCAGCAACACCCGGACGCGTTCGATACCGATGCCCTTGGTATAATTGCGGTGATTGCTGACCAGCACGCGCCGGACCAGGTCCGGGTGGTTGATCACCCAGGTGTCGGCGCTGCGCGTCTGCGATGCCACGCAGTAACAGTCGCCGTACTGTTGCCAGTACGACTGCATGACCTCCAGCTTGTTGTCGAGCCGCTCCAGGTCACAGGGCACATCCGGCCCGGGCGGCCGTTGTGCTTCGGGGGGGGATACCACGGACATGCCGCGTATTCTATGTCCCCCGCCCTGCAGGCTCAATAAAAAGACCGGCAGCGCTCATTGCTGTCCCGTTAACCGGTCGCGCATGTGGTTGAAACGTAAACAGCCCATACGTTTTGAGCCACCCGAAGCAACCCGGACATGGAGGCGGTATCGCTGGATCAAGACACGCAACACCTGCCATCCCTGGCCGCTCGACTGCCGCGTCCCTGCGGCAGACGGTCTTGATCCAGCGATACCGCCTCCATGTCCTCACCGGTGTGCTCGCTTCTGAAGTTAACAGGACAGCAATGGGCAGCGCTGTATAATGCTTCGCACATGATTCCGCTGCACGACGACAACCCGACCCGCATCACGCCGTATGTCACCATCGGCCTGATCATCGCCTGCGTGCTGGTATTCCTGTGGCAACTGTCACTGGGTGCCGCGGTGCAGCGCGCGGTGTACAGTCTGGGTATGATCCCGGCCACGCTGTTCGGGGGCAGGACCCTGCCGGACGAACTGGTCGTGGTGCCGGCGTGGATGACCCTGTTTACCTCGATGTTCATGCATGGCGGCTGGATGCACCTGCTCGGCAACATGCTCTACCTGTGGATCTTCGGCAACAACGTGGAAGACGCCATGGGACATGTGCGCTTCGTGGTCTTCTACCTGCTGTGCGGCATTGCTGCCGCCCTGACGCAGGCGCTGCCCGACACCGCTTCCGTGATTCCCATGATCGGCGCCAGTGGTGCCATATCGGGAGTCCTTGGCGCCTATGCGCTCATGTACCCGCACGCACGCGTACTGGTCGCCATCCCCATCGGCATCATCATCACCACGCTGCGCGTGCCTGCCTACTATGTACTGGGCTTCTGGTTCCTGGTCCAGCTGGTCAGTTCAGCTTTCAGCGGCAACCAGCAGGGAGGCGTGGCCTTTGCCGCCCACATCGGCGGTTTTATCGCCGGCATGGCGCTGATCCCGCTCTTCAAATACCGGCATATTCCTTTTTTTGCGCCGCCGCAGCCCACCGAAACGGTCTTCCGCCAGGACTATTTCGACCGGGACTAGCAGGCTGTTGAAAAAGCCTCTGGTGAGTGCGAGACAAGGCGAAAAGCGGCGAAAAAGCGCAGTTTACACGTAGTAAATGAGCATTTTGAGCCGGTTTTCAACGCCGGATCGTGCCGCCAGAGGGTTTTTCAACAGCCTGCTAGCCTTTGAACCCGGCTTCCCTGTGGCTGCCGTCGCAGAACGGCTTGTTGGTGGAATGCCCGCAACGGCAGAACGCCGCCTTGTTACGCGTCGCGGCAAAGCTGCCATCGGCGCAGACTATCGTCATCGGCCCCTTTGCCACCAGCATCGAGTCGGGGCGCACGGTGATGACCAGCGGCCCCTCACCTTCCGGTTCGTCGGAAGTAACACCCGTCATCATGCCGTCGTTCTCGAAACCGGCGTCCCGGTGGCTGCCGTCACAGAATGGCTTGTTCCGGGAAGCACCGCAGCGGCACAGGGCGATATCATCCCCCTTGCCGTAGACATGGCCATCGGCCGTACGGACCTCGA
>DRQL01000014.1 GCA_011371465.1 Gammaproteobacteria bacterium
CCGCCAACCGGGTACGCGGAGAATGGCGCTTCGCAATGACGCGCACAGTTCACGGCAGCACAACATAAAAGGCATCCGTATGCACTACACAAAAGAACAAATGGCCGAGCTCGATATCTTGATCTATTTCAGCCTCGACACTGCCAACCAGGGCATCAAGGTGCACTCCACGGCCGACGAGGAAAAAATCAGCGCCGTGGAACGCCTGTACGACAAGGGCCTGGTCACACAGAAGGACGGCGGCTACCTGACCGACCTGGGCCGCAAGGCCGCCGAGCACGCCCAGGCACTGATTTTAATCCTTAGCCCACATCAACATAGCATTGCCAGCTGAGTTTCAGGTATACTGTCCCCTCAACTTTCCGGTGCACTTCGGTCTGCACCTGTTTTCACCGCGGTAATCCTTCCCGATTCACCTCGAAAAACACCCAAAAGTTTCCGCCTGGACCGTCCCGAACCAATGGTATCGGGCAGGCGATCCTGGAGAACATCACAGTATGTCATTTGAATCCCTCGGCCTCAGGGCCGAACTGCTCCGTGCGGTATCCGAAAACGGTTACAGCACCCCTACCCCGATACAGCAACAGGCCATCCCCGTTATCCTGGAGGGTCGCGACATCATGGGTGGCGCACAGACCGGCACCGGCAAGACCGCCGGTTTCACGCTGCCCCTGTTGCAGCGCCTGATGGCGTCTGACCAGCCGGTCAAAGGCCGGCGCCCCATACGCGCCCTGGTACTTACCCCGACCCGTGAACTGGCCGCCCAGGTCAGCGAAAGCGTGGAAACCTACGGGCGACACCTGCCACTGAAATCCACCGTGGTGTTCGGCGGCGTCAGCATCAACCCGCAGAAACAGAAACTCATCCGTGGCGTGGACATCCTGGTAGCGACGCCGGGCCGGCTGCTGGACCACGCCGGCCAGCGTTCCGTGGACCTGTCCCGGGTCGAAATCCTGGTGCTGGACGAGGCCGATCGCATGCTCGACATGGGCTTTATCCACGATATCCGCAAGGTGCTGGCACTGCTGCCCAAACAGAAACAGACCCTGCTGTTCTCCGCCACCTTCTCCAAAGAGATCAAGCAGCTCGCCGACAAACTGCTGGATGCACCGGTCCTGATCGAAGTGGCGCGGCGCAACACGGCGGCAGAAAGTGTTACCCAGGTGGTACACCCGGTGGACAAGACGCGCAAACGCGAACTGCTCTCCAGCCTGATCGGCACCAACAACTGGCGCCAGGTACTGGTCTTCACCCGCACCAAGCACGGTGCTAACCGGCTCTGCAAACAGCTGTGCAGCGACGGCATCGTCGCCGCGGCGATCCACGGCAACAAAAGTCAGGGCGCACGCACCCGGGCACTGGCCGACTTCAAGTCCGGGCAGATCCGGGTACTGGTGGCTACCGATATCGCTGCGCGCGGACTGGACATCGACCAGCTGCCGCACGTGGTCAACTTTGAACTGCCCAACGTGGCGGAGGACTACGTGCACCGTATCGGCCGCACCGGCCGCGCCGGCAACGAAGGCGAAGCCATGTCGCTGGTGTGTGTGGACGAGCTGAAACTGCTCCGGGATATCGAACGCCTGATCAAGCGCGACATCCCCAAAGTCGTGGTGGACGGTTTTCAACCGGACCCGTCCATCAAACCGGAGCCCATACAGAACGGGCGTGGCCGGCAGCAGAAGGCCGCGCACAAACCGGCGGGTAACCGAAGCGCCGCACGCGGCAACGGGCAGCGCCCGTCCGGCAACCGGCGTCCGGGCAACCAAGGTCGACCCGGGAACCGTGCACGCCGCAGTGCCTAGCCAGATACTGACGGATTCATCCACTTTACTATTCAGGACAGGACCGTGCTGACAACCGCAAACATCACCATGCAGTTTGGTGCCAAACCCCTTTTTGAAAACGTCTCCGTGAAATTCGGTGACGGTAACCGCTATGGCCTGATCGGCGCCAACGGCTGTGGCAAATCCACCTTCATGAAAATCCTGGGTGAAGACCTGGAACCCACCGCCGGCAATGTATCGAAAGATCCGCACGAACGCATCGGCAAGCTGAAACAGGACCAGTTCGCCTACGAAGAATTCAGCGTGATCGACACGGTGGTCATGGGACACGAAGAACTGTGGGCGGTGAAATCCGAACGGGATGCCATCTATAGCAAGCCGGACATGAGCGAGGCCGACGGCATCCGCGCCGCCGAACTCGAAGCCGAATTCGCAGAAATGGATGGCTATACCGCCGAAGCGCGTGCGGGTGAGCTGTTACTGGGTGTAGGCATTCCCATCGAACAGCATACCGGCCCCATGAGCGAGGTGGCGCCCGGCTGGAAACTGCGCGTACTGCTGGCACAGGTGCTGTTTTCCGAGCCGGACATCATGCTGCTGGACGAACCCACCAACAACCTCGACATCAATGCCATTCGCTGGCTGGAAGGCGTGCTGAACGAACGCAGCTGCACCATGATCATCATTTCCCATGATCGTCACTTTCTTAACAGCGTCTGTACCCACATGGCCGACCTGGACTACGGCGAAATCCGCATGTTCCCCGGCTCCTATGACGAATACATGGTCGCGGCAACCCAGGCTCGGGAGCGCCTGCTGGCCAACAATGCCCGCAAAAAGGCGCAGGTCGCCGAACTCAAGGCTTTTGTCAGCCGTTTTTCCGCCAACGCGTCGAAGTCCAGGCAGGCCACTTCCCGCGCCCGGCAGATCGACAAGATCAAGCTGGAAGAAGTGAAACCGTCCAGCCGCCAGAACCCCTATATCCGTTTTGAGCAGGACAAAAAACTGCACCGCCTGGCGCTCGAAGTGGAAGGACTGGCCAAACAGTTTGATGAACCCCTGATCACGGACTTCGACCTGACGGTCGAAGTGGGCGAACGCATTGCGGTGATTGGCCCCAACGGCATCGGCAAATCAACCCTGCTGAAATGCCTGGTCGGCGACCTGGAACCGTCCGCGGGCGAAGTGAAATGGTCGGAAAATGCCGCCATCGGCTACTACGCGCAGGACCACGCGGCGGAATTCGAAGGCGAAGTATCCCTGGTCGACTGGATGAGCCAGTGGGGCCAGGCGAATGATGATGAGCAGGTAATTCGCGGCACGCTGGGCCGCCTGCTGTTTTCCCAGGACGAGATCAACAAGTCCGTCAATGTGATTTCCGGTGGCGAACAGGGCCGCATGCTGTTCGGCAAGCTGATGCTGCAGCGCCCCAACATCATGGTCATGGACGAACCCACCAACCACCTGGACATGGAATCCATCGAGTCGCTGAACCTGGCCCTGGAGAACTACCCGGGCACGCTGATCTTCGTCAGCCACGACCGCGAATTCGTCTCCTCACTGGCGACACGCATCATCGAAATGACGCCGACCGGTATCGTGGATTTCCGCGGCAGTTATGAAGACTACCTGCGCAGCCAGGACGCGCAGCCGCGCAAGGTCAGCGCCTAGCGCAGTACCGGAAAGCGTGTACCGCCCCTCCCGTAAGAGCGGTCCCCTGACCGCGATTGCAGACCCGGACCTTCGCGCCGGAGGGCGGCGCTCCTGCACCGGGGCCGGGTGGTACCAGTCAGGAATCAGCGCTGTTGTCTGCAAAGCGTCCGACGGCACAACTGACAAAAGACTTTGCTTTTGCCTTTGCCGAGGCGATACCACGGGTACTGCCGGATTCCGGGTAACCCAGTGTTGCCAGCAGCGCGCTGACGACGGCACGTGCCGACTCATCGCCGTCGATCCGGACGATACCCTGTTCGACATTCACATCGACCGCAGCAACGCCCTCCAGTTCGCCAAGACGTTTGACGATGGTGCCTGCACAGCCACCGCACTTGATGTTGTCGACTTCGATTTCGTAAGACATGTGTTTTATCCGGATTGAGAGATGATGATCAACGTTGCGAGTATATCAGCGAACCCCTGGTGAATTCGAGCGGCCCCGTCATTGCAATCGGGGCGGGCAGTCTTTATTCGGTACTGTTCGGTTGCGTCGGCCGGGGAAAACGGAAGCTTTGCGACTCATTACCGGCAGGTGGAGGAAAATCCACCTGGTCTGCTGTCTTCTGCGCCTCCACCACCCAGCCTCCACCCATGGCCTTGTAGGTACCGATCAGCGACGCGTACACGTCACCCTGTACGGCGACATACTGCAACTGGGCCTCGAACAGGAAACGCTGCGCATCGAGCACTTCGATGTAGGACGAATAACCGGCGTCATAGCGCAGTTTCGCCAGGCGGGCATAATCGGACAGTGCGACAACCTGCCGGCCCACTGCCTGCAGCTGCTCGCGCGCCTTCTGCACATTGACCAGCGAGTCATCGACTTCCCGGAAGGCGGTCTGCACCGTCTGCAGGTAGCCGGTCAACGCCTGGCGCTGCACGGCCTCGCTGGCGCGCACCTGGCCGGAGATCCGGCCACCGGTGAAAATCGGTCCCAGCGCAGAACCGCCCAGGTTCCAGACATTCGATGAACCCTGCAAGAGGTCGCCCAGGTCTTCGCTGGCGTAACCGAACAGGCCGGTCAGCGAGATGGTCGGGAAGTACTGTGCACGCGCCACACCGATGCGCGCATTCGCCGCCACCAGGTTCTGCTCGGCAATGCGGACATCCGGGCGGCGTTCCAGCAGGCTGGACGGTACGCCGGCGGGCACCGGAATCAGCGCCAGCTCATCGATGCGTTTGCCGCGCGGGATGTCACCCGGGTTGCGGCCCAGCAGGATCGACAGGGCATTTTCGGTCAGCGCGATCTGACGTTCGATGGGCGGAATGGCAGCCGCTGCCTGCTCGTACTCGGTACGCACCTGGGCCAGTTCGAGCTCGGATACCACCCCGCCCCCGAACTTCATCCGGAACAGCTCCAGCGTCTCGGCGCGCACCTGCAGGGTTTCCTGTGATACCTGCAACTGGCGGTCGAGCTGGCGCAGGGTGATATACGAGGTCGATACCGCGGCCACCAGCGACAGGATCACGCTGCGACGGTTTTCCTCCTCGGCCAGCAGCTCGGCACGCGCCGCTTCGTTGGCGCGGCGGATGCGCCCCCACAGGTCCAGTTCCCAGCTCAGGTTGGCACTGCCCGCGTAGTTGTTATAACTGCGGCTGCTGCCGGGTGGCACGCCACCGAAGGCATCGCGCGAGGCGCGGTTGCGCGAGGCATCACCGTTATAGCCGATCTGCGGGAAAAAGCCGGAGCGGAAAATATCGACGCGGGCCGCAAACTCCAGTACGCGCGCCGCGGCAATCCGCACATCGCGGTTTTCGCGCAGTGCGATGTCGATCAGTTCGTTGAGCACCGGGTCCTGGAACTGTTCCCACCAGCGGATATTGGACGTCTCGGCTGCCTCGACGTAGTCGACCCGCCAGCCATCGGGACTGTCCACCTTCGGGCGCACATAGTCGGGCCCTACGGTACAACCGAGCGGCGCCAGCAACAGCAAGCACAGCCAGACGCGCACGGACCTACTCATGGCCGGGCTTCTCACTGGCCGTACCCGGTGTCGGCGCCGCACCGCCTTCCCCGCTGCCCTCGTTCTTTTTGCCGGACAGCTTCAGGCCGAGTTTCTCCAGCACCAGGAAGAACATCGGCACGAAGAAGATAGCGATGGCGGTAGCGCCCAGCATGCCGCCAATGACACCGGTACCAATCGAGTGGCGACTGTTGGCCGAGGCACCGGTCGCAATGGCAAGCGGAACCACACCGAGAATAAAGGCAAACGAGGTCATCAGGATGGGCCGGAAGCGCAGCCTGGCGGCTTCGACAGCCGAGTCATACAGTGACTTGCCTTCCCTGTGCAGGTCGACTGCGAACTCGACGATCAGGATCGCGTTCTTGGCTGCCAGGGCAATCAGGGTGAGCAGTCCGATCTGGAAATACACATCATTGGGGATACCGCGCAGCACGATCGCCAGCAAGGCGCCCAGCAGGGCAAACGGCACTGCCATGATGACACCGAACGGCAGGGTCCAGCTTTCGTACTGGGCCGCGAGGATCAGGAACACGAATATCAGGCCGAACACAAAAGCCAGCGACGAGGTGCTACCGGCCAGTTTTTCCTCGCGGGATTCACCCGCCCATTCGAATCCGTACCCGCCGGGCAGGGTTTGGTTGGCGATCTGCTCCATGATATCGAGCGCTTCACCGGAACTCACGCCAGGCGCCGCCCCCCCGGTAATCTTGGCGGCCGGGTAATTGTTGAACCGGGTGACAATATCCGGGCCGGTGACCCACTCGGTGTCGACCAGCGCCGACAGTGGCACCATATCGCCCGAGTGGTTGCGCACATAAATGCCGTTGATATCCTCCGGCTTCAACCGGTATTCCGGTTCGGCCTGCAGGATCACCTGCCACAGGCGCGCGGCCTTGGGAAACTGGTTAACGTACAGCGAGCCGAACAATGTCTGCAGGGTATCGTAGACATCCGAGACCGGGACACCGAGGGTTTCGGCCTTTTCCCGGTCGAGTATGGCGCGCAACTGTCGGTTCTCCGCGCTGATGGTGGCGCTGACACGCACCAGCTTCGGGTGCTGCCTGGCTTTGGCGACGATCTGTTTGACTTGGTCGGCGAGCTGCGCATAGTTCCCGTCGCCACGCTGCTGTACCCACATCTCGAAGCCCGCGGTCACACCCAGGCCCGGAATGGCCGGCGGGTTCAGCGGGATGACACGCCCGTCCCGGATGCCGGCAAAATGTCTGGCCGATGCCTGTATCAGTGCGGGCGCGGACAACTCCGGCCCTTTACGTTCCTCGAAATCCTTCAGCGACACGAACAGCAGACCCCGGTCGGTCTTGAATTGCTGGTCGATCAGGCTGTAGCCGTCCACCTGGGTCACGTTCGCCACCGCGGGTTGTTCGCGCATGAAGGCAGCCGCCTGTTCACCGACTGCCTGGGTCCGGTCGAGGCTGGCGGCATCGGGCAGAAAATACGGGACGAACAGGTAGCCCTGGTCTTCTTCGGGCACGAACGCACCCGGCCACACCGAGAACAGCCAGCCGGCGGCCACCACGACGACCGCAAAGGCACTGAACGCGACCAGGGTGCGCCGCATGATCCAGCGCGTACCGGTCACGTAGGCATGGGTAACTTTCTCCAGCACGCTTTCAAACCATTTGAAGAAGCCGTGCTTCTCGCCGTGACCGGGTTTCAGCAGGATGGCCGCCAGCGCCGGCGACAGGGTCAGCGCCACCAGCCCGGAGAACACGACGGAAATGGCAATGGTCACGGCGAACTGCTTGTACAGCTGCCCGGTCATGCCGCCCAGGAACGCCACCGGGATGAACACCGCGTTGAGTACCAGCACGATGGCCACCAGGGCACCGGACACCTCGGTCATGGCGCGCTTGGCTGCATCCTTCGGCGAGAGACCGAACTGGGTCATGTTGCGCTCGGTGTTCTCGATCACGACGATGGCATCGTCGACCACGATACCGATGGCCAGTATCATGCCAAACAGCGTCAGCATGTTGACCGAAAAACCGAAGGCCAGCATGCCGATCATGGCGCCGAGGATGGAAACCGGTACCGCCAGCGTCGGGATAATGGTCAGGCGCAGGCTCTGCAGGAAGATAAACACCACCAGCACCACCAGCACCACGGCCTCGAAAAAGGTATGCACCACCTCGTCGATGGACGCCGAAACGAACTTGGTGGTATCCAGCGCCACATCGTATTCCAGCCCGTCGGGGAAACTTTTCGACAGGGTATCCAGCGTGGCGTAGACCTGCTTCGCAACCTCCAGGGCATTGGCGCCCGGCTGCTGGTACACGACGATCAGGGTCGCATCCTTGCCCTGGTACTGTGACCGTATCGAGTAGTCCTTGCGCCCCAGGTCGACCCGGCCGACATCCTTGACGCGTGTGATCGCCGCGCCCTCTTCCCGGGCGCGCAGGATGATATTCTCGAACTGTTCGGGTTCAGTCAGCAGGCCCGGCGTGGTCACCGGGAAGGTCTGCGGTACCGGGTGCGGGGTCGGCGACTGGCCGATACGCCCGACCGCGAACTGGCGGTTCTGCTGCCCCACGGCGGTAGCGATATCGGTCGCCGTCAGGCCCAGCTGGGCCATGCGGTCCGGGCGCAGCCAGATGCGCATGGCGTAATCCGGCACCCCCAGGATGGCCGCCTGGTTGGCACCGTTGATCCGCTTGATGGCATCCAGCAGGTAGATATTGGCGTAGTTGGCTACGTAATCCGGGTCGTAGCGTCCGTCCGGTGAATACAGGGCAATGACCAGCATGAAACTCTGGGTGGTCTTCTTGACGATGACGCCCTGCTCGGTCACCGCCGAGGGTAACTGCGGTGTCGCCCACTGTACGCGGTTCTGCACGTCGACCTGCGCCAGCTGCGGGTCGGTACCGATTTCGAAATAGGCGTTGAGGGTGTAATTGCCGGTCGAGGAACTGGTGGACTGCATGTAGATCATGTTGTCCGCGCCGTTGACCTGTTGTTCGATGGGCGCGCCGACGTTCTGCGCCACGGTCTCGGCATCGGCCCCCGGGTAGGTGGCCGTTACCTGGATCTGCACCGGGGTAATGTCCGGGTACTGGGAGATGGGCAGGCTGAACATGGCCACCGCACCGGCGATCACGATGACCAGCGAGATCACCGTGGCGAAGATCGGGCGATCGATGAAAAAATGCGAAAACATGCGTGGCCGGTTCCGGTCAGTGGCTGCTGGTCTTCGACTCACCGGAGGCTGCCTTGCCTTCCGCCGGAACGATGCTTACCGGCGCATTGGCGGACAGATGGATGATCCCCTCCGTGACGACCCGGTCACCGGCGGACAGCCCGTGGGTAATAAACCAGTTGTCGCCCTGCCAGCTGCCGACCTCGACATTGCGGATCTGCGCCTTGTCCTCCTTGTCTACAATCCAGACAAAAAAACCTTTGGCGCCCTGCAGCACAGCTTTTTGCGGGACCAGGATGGCATTGGGCCGGATCGCACCCTTGAGCCGGACGCGAACGAACTGGCCGGGACGCAGGCTCTGGTCAGGGTTGGAGAAGGTGGCGCGAATCAGGAAGGTACCGGTCTCGGTACTGTAGTTGGCGTCGGTGAAAAATATCTCCCCGGTCTCCGGGTAGATCGAGCCGTCGGCGAGCACGATCTCCACTTCATAACGATTCTGCTCCGGCGCCTTGAGCAACCCGGCTTTCTTCTCCTTTCTCGCCCGGAGTATATCGTCTTCGGAGATGCTGAAATCCACCCAGATGGGATCCAGCTGCGCGACATAGGTCAGCAGGCTGTTGAGCGCGCTGACATAGGCGCCGTTCTGTATACGGGCGAAACTGGAAGCCCCGGTAACCGGGGCATAGATGGTGGTGTATCCCAGGTTGAGTTGTGCCGTCTCGACATCGGCCTTTGCCATCTCTACCGCGGCGGCGGCCGAGTTCACACGTCCCCGGGCATCATCCAGATCCTTCTTGCTGACTGCATTGGCCTTCGCCAGCGGCTTGACGCGTTTGAGGTTGGCGCGCGCGGTCCACAGTTTGGCTTCCTGCTCGGCCAGCGCCGCCTTTGCGGCCGCCAGCTGGGCCTCGAAGGGTTTGGCGTCCATCCTGAACATCACATCGCCCTTCCTGACGATACTGCCCTCCTTGTACAGACGGTCATCGAGGAAACCATCGACGCGGGCGCGCACCTCGACCTGCTGGGAGCTGGAGGTGCTGCCGACAAACTCATAGGTAACCGGGGTATCTTCGGGATGGATCTCCAGCACCGAAACGTTCGCTGCCGGGGGGGGTGGTACGTTTTCCTGGCCACAACCGGTCAGCAGTGACGTGAAAACGACCAGGGCAACGGCTGGCAGCAACCCGTGGGTTCCTGTGTGCCGCGCTGATACTGAGTAACCCATACCTGCTATCACTTCTGATTGGTTTGGGCCGGATTATTACAGGTCTCCCTGTCAAAATACAGGCAACCATAGCGCTGGAGCGCCGGCGCGAACCCGGGTACGCTGGCCGGGGTGTAACCAGCAAGAAGTGCGCATTCCGAGTCGCCGGTAGCCCGTTCACCATGAAAATTGTGCTTGCACCCAATGCCCTGAAAGGCAGCCTGTCCGCTGCCGAAGCCGCAGACGCACTGGCGGCCGGTGCCCGCACAGCGCTGCCCGATGTCGAACTGGTACGACGGCCGGTGACGGACGGGGGGGACGGCCTTGTGCAGGTACTGGCCGGTGCGCTTCAGGCCGGCCCACGATCCCTGCCGGTCACCGGCCCAACCGGGCAAAGCGTCGAAGCCGCCTGGCTCTATAACCGGGAACACGGCCTGGCCGTCATTGAATCGGCAGCGGCTTCAGGGCTGGCATTACTCGACCCGGCCAGGCCGGCGCCGATGACCGCTCACACCCGCGGTACGGGCGAACTCATCCTCGCCGCCCTGGATGCAGGCGCACAGCGCATCCTGCTCGGCATCGGCGGCAGCGCCGGCACCGATGGCGGGATGGGCATGGCGCAAGCACTGGGCGTGGTTTTCCGGGATGCCCGCGGCCACCGGCTTCCGGCCGGTGGCGGGCAGCTGATCGACGTCGCGGAAATCGACGCTTCCGGCCTCGATGCGCGGCTCGGCTCGGTGCAGGTCCAGGTTCTCTGCGATGTCGACAACCCGCTGCTGGGGCCGCAGGGTACGGCCGCGGTGTTTGCCGCCCAGAAAGGCGCCAGTGCTACACAGGTTCAGCAACTGGAAAATGGACTGACCCATTTTGCCGATGTACTCGAAACAACTTTCGGCAAGGCATTGCGTAATCAGCCGGGGGCCGGCGCAGCTGGTGGACTGGGGGCCGGTGCGCTCGCTTTTCTCGGTGCAGAACGGCTGCCCGGTGCGGAAACGGTGCTGGACCTGCTCGACTTCGATACCGCACTCGAAAACGCCGACCTGGTGATCACGGCAGAAGGTCAGCTCGATGCCCAGACCGCCTTCGGCAAGGCCCCCGCCGCGGTTGCCCGGCGTGCCCGGGCTGCAGGCATCCCCTGCATGGTCATCGCCGGTCGCCTGGGAAAAGGCGCAGACCGGCTGGCAGATACCGGTATCACAGCCATCTACGCGCTGTGCGACGGCGCGGAATCACAACAGGATACTATGCGGAACGCCGCCCGCCATCTGCGGGATACCGCTGCGCGTGCCCTCCGGGAATTCCGCGCGGACAGGATAACCGGCGCCTGAACCGGTACGCAGCAGCCGCCGCCGGCGCGGATCATTTTTTACGCTTGCCGCTGCCGAGGCGCTGTTCGATCTGCTCGCAGATCGTCTTCAGCACCTTGACCCGTGCATAGTACTTGTCGTTGGCCTCGACCAGCGTCCAGGGCGCTTCACGGGTACTGGTGTTATCCACCATGTCGCAAACCGCCTGGCTGTACTCGTCCCACCGGTCGCGGTTACGCCAGTCTTCATCGGTAATCTTGTAGCGCTTGTAACCGGTCTGCTCGCGCGCCCGGAAGCGTTTCATCTGTTCGTCCTGGTCGATCGACAACCAGAACTTGATCACGATGACGCCGGCGTCGCTCATCTCCTGCTCGAAGTCGTTGATCTCTCCGTAGGCCCGGCGCCAGTCCGCCTCGGAACAGAACCCCTCCACCCGCTCGACCAGTACCCGGCCGTACCAGGAGCGGTCAAAGATGCCGATGTGATTACGCCGGGGCAGGCGTCGCCAGAAACGCCACAGGTAGGGCTGCGCCTTTTCCTCATCGGTGGGCGCGGCAAACTGGTGGACCCGGTAGCGGCGCGGGTCCAGGAAGCGCGTCACCCGCCGGATCGAGCCGCCCTTGCCCGCTGCGTCGTTGCCTTCAAACACCAGCACCAGCGAGTGCTTGCGGAACTTTTTCTTCCACACCAGTTCGTTCAACCGGTCCTGGTATTTTGCCAGCTGTTTTTTGTAGTCGGGTTTGTCCAGCCGCAGGGACAGGTCCAGGTCCGTCAGTACCGTGCGCCCGTCGACAGCCGGTACCTTCACCGGCGCACTGACCGGCTGTTCCGCATCGGGCCGGGCCAGGCGCGTGTTGATCGCATCGAGTATGGTCAGCCCTACTGTCAGGCTGCGATAGTACGGGTTCTCGGTATTCACGGGAATCCAGGGCGCATGGTCGGTATGCGTGATGCGCATCATCTGCTCGGCGGCACGTTCGACCTGCCGGTATCGTTTGCCACCCCCCCAGGGCGACTCCTCCACACGCCAGCGCGTGCGATCGTCGCTTTTGAGTTTTTTCAGGCGTTTTTCCTGCGCCTTGCGGCCAATCGTCAGCCAGAACTTGAGGATCAGCGCACCTTCTGCAGCCAGCATGGCCTCGAAGCGCTTGATCGCCTGCAGCTCCTGTTCGAAGCCGGCTTCATCGTGCTGTTCCAGTATCCGCCCGGTCAGCGGAGTGGTGTACCAGGACCCGGCATAGATACCGATATCGCCCTTGGGCGGCAGCGTGCGCCAGTAGCGCCACATACGCGGCCGTTCGGATTCTTCCTCGGTGGGTGCGGCCAGTGCCCAGGTGGTGGCGTGCCGGGTATCCAGCACTTCACTGGCATTGGTCAGCGCATCGACGACGCCGGAACCTTCCATGCCTGCGACGACCAGGATCACCGGGAATGTACGCGCCTCGATGAGATCGAACTGGGCCTCCAGCAGGTCTGTGCGCAGCTTTGGCAGCTGCCGCTCAAAACGGTCCCGGTCGATATCGTGTGCAATCCTGGAGGACTCGAACATCGCTTTCTCCATACTGCCTGTGCCGGCTATTCCGGCAGTGCACCGCGTTTCCTGAAACGTACCGCAATGCTGTATTCGGAATGTCCCGGCATGGTCGCCTCGCCCAGGATCGTGTTCCCCTTCTCATTCAGCCGCGCCTTGATGTCGATGGACAGGTGTTCACTTTTACGTCCGAACAGGGCGCGTTTTTTTCCGAACTGGTTGAAATCGAGGTGAAAGGTAATACTGCCGTCCGGCTTTTCGCGGTAGCGGCCGGACGAGTAGTGGTTCCTGCCGCCACCCAGCAGGCGGCCTTTTTCGAAAAAGATCGTGCCAATGGCCTCCCAGCCGTAGGCACCACCGATATCACTGCTCCAGACTCCGTCGATCGACATACTGCTTACCTCACGTCACCGGCTGTAGCGCCATGCACACCGTGTGCAGGTCTGACTGTGCTCCATAGTAAATTGATGCTGCCCGCTTGTACACCAGCACTCCTTCCTGCAGAACGACACCATCAATCTCTGACTACCTGTCATGATCCATGTCAATGACCTGCCTGGCGGACTGGTTC
>DRQL01000015.1 GCA_011371465.1 Gammaproteobacteria bacterium
GCGCGTTGCGGCATCATCGTCAACGTGACCCCGCTGGAACCGGAATGGGAAGGGCATGTCACACTGGAATTTTCCAATACCACCCCGTTACCGGCAAAGATCTACGCCAACGAGGGGGTCGCGCAGGTGCTGTTCCTGGGCGCGGACGAGGTGTGCGAAACGTCCTACAGTGACCGCGGCGGGAAGTACCAGGGCCAGACCGGGGTGACGCTGCCCAAAGCCTGAGCATCGTCCTGCCGTCGCGTCATTGCGTGCGCTGCGTGATCATGGCAAAGCGTAACGCGCCGCCTGTGCAGAACGTGGTCCGGGTGCTTACTGTGGCGGGTGGTCGACGGGTTCCACGCCCGGGTCGTGACTGCCGGGCAGGAACTCCAGCTTGCGCAGCACGAGTTCTATTTTAATGCCGCTTTTCTTGTGTTTCAGGAACCTGACCGGGAAATGATTGAGCTCCGGGGCGCTCCACACCCAGCTTTTATCCTTGTCGTCGTTGGTACGCACCAGTTTCAGGGTGCGGTAGCGGCCGCTTTCCAGTTCCAGCGTTTCCTCGCCGGCCAGTGCGAAGGTGTAGATTTTGATACGTCCCTGCCTGGGGACCTGGTAACGCAGTTCGGTTTTTCCCGCGCGCAGGTCGAACAGCATGGCCAGCTGCATGACCAGGCGATCGACGGCACCATCGGGAAACGGGATCTCCCAGTGTTTCCCGGCACCGGTGTTTTTCACGCGGTGCGTTTTCCAGTCGAATTCGAGGTGTTCGTTGTCGTCGTCATCGCCGCCGCGCCGCCGCGAGCGGTACTCCAGCACCTGGATGTGCCGGTTGCGGTAGCGCCAGCGACTTTCCTGTGTCGAGTCCTTGTTGCCGAACAGGGCGGCGATGCCGGTTGATTCGGACTCCTGCCGGTAGAGGTATTCGTGGTTGCCTTCGTGGGTCAGGCTTACCCGCACTGTACCGATGCCGATGCCGTTCGCACTGGCGTCGTAGGTGGCGGTAAAGGCCGGGTAGGGATCGCTGCTGTCGGCCAGGGCCGTTTGCATGCCGGCAAGAAAAAAGAACAGGCAGCCTGCAAACAACCGCCACCGGGTCGTTCCCGGCATGCGATCATCCGTTCGTCTGCGGTCGTCCCGGCACAAGCCTGGACCCGGCAGGTTGAATTTCCTGAATCCCTGCCTGCGCCGGGAGGACGGTTTACTCCGGTTTTTGCTGGTGTTCACTATCGATCTCTATCGGTTGTTGCAGGGGCCGGTCGTCGAACAGCAGCTGTTCGTCCTGCCAGCGAATACGCCCTTCCGCCAGCCAGCGTATGGCCAGGGGGTAGAGGCGGTGTTCCTGTTGCAGGACCCGTTCGGCCAGTGTTGCAGGAGTGTCGTCGCCCAATACAGGTACCCGCACCTGTAGGAACACCGGTCCGCTGTCGAGTTCCTCGCTGACAAAATGCACGCTGGCGCCGTGTTCACGGGCACCGGCTTCGAGTGCGCGCCGGTGGGTATCGAGGCCGCGGAACGCGGGCAGCAGGGAGGGGTGGATATTGATCAGCCGGTGGTGGTAATGGCGTACGAACCCGGGTGTCAGGATGCGCATAAAACCGGCCAGTACTACCAGGTCGGGCTCGAAGCAGTCGATCAGTCCCTGCAGCGCGCGGTCATAGCGGTCCCGGTCCGGGTAGTCGCCTGCGTCCAGCGCCAGGGTGTCGATGTTTTGCTGTTGTGCATACGCCAGGCCGGCGGCATCGGCGCGGTTGCTGACCACGGCTTCGACCACGGCCGGCAGTTCGCCGTTGCGGATGGCATCGAGGATGGCCCTGAGGTTGGAACCGCGGCCGGAGATCAGTACCACCAGCTTGAGCGGCTGTGGCGTATCAGACATCCAGTTCTATGCTGGCCTCGCCGCTGCCCGCTGCCACGCTGCCCAGCACCCAGGCGCTTTCGCCCTGCTGTTCCAGCAGTTGCAGGCAGGCATCCACCTGTGCAGCGGGGACGCAGATCACCATGCCGACGCCGCAGTTGAAGGTGCGGTACATCTCGAATGTGTCCACGTTGCCCTGTTCCTGCAGCCAGGAAAACACGGCGGGCCACTGCCAGCTGTCCCTGTCGATGCGTGCGACGGTGTCGTCCGGCAGCATGCGCGGCAGGTTTTCCGGCAGGCCGCCACCGGTGATATGGCACAGGCTGTGTACCTCGACCTGTTCCAGCAGTGCCAGCAGCGACTTCACGTAGATGCGCGTGGGCGCCATCAGCCAGTCCAGCAGCGGTTTGCCGTCCAGCAGGGTGTCGGTGTCCACGCCCGCCACCTCGATAATCTTGCGGATCAGGGAGTAGCCGTTGGAATGCGGCCCGGAAGCCGCCAGCCCGATCAGCGTATCACCGGCCTGCACGGCCTGGCCATCGATCAGCCGGTCTTTTTCGACAATACCGACGCAGAATCCCGCCAGGTCATAGTCGCCGGCCTGGTACATGCCGGGCATTTCGGCGGTTTCCCCGCCGATCAGCGCTGCGCCGGCCAGTTCACAGCCCCTGCCTATGCCCGTAACGACGTCGGCGGCCACGTCGACATCCAGCTTGCCGGTGGCGTAGTAATCGAGGAAGAACAGCGGTTCAGCGCCCTGTACGATGACGTCGTTGACACACATGGCCACCAGGTCGATGCCGATACGGTCGTGGCGACCGCTGTCGATGGCCAGTTTCAGCTTGGTGCCGACGCCATCGGTGCCGGATACCAGCAGGGGTTTGCGGTAGCGGTCCAGCGGCAGCTCGAACAGGGCGCCGAAGCCGCCCAGGCCGCTGACCACGCCGGGGCGACGGGTCCTGGCGACTGCAGGTTTGATGCGCTCGATCAGGCTGTTGCCGGCGTCGATATCGACGCCCGCATCCCGGTAACTGATCGGTCTGGAAGGTGTTGAATGTTGCCCTGACACGCGGCCGCTCCTCGCAAAACGCAATGGTACCCGCATTCACCTGTGCGGCGCTACACCACCACCCGGTGGATAGCTATGGTATGGTAGCGTCAAAATTCCGATTGACGCGATGAAACGATTGACGCTACCCAAGCTTGCCTGCCTGCTGCTGGGCCTGGTGCTGGTATTCACCGGCGCGCACGCTGCGCGCGTCACCAACCTGTTCCAGGTGGAAGTGGATGCCGACGGGCGCGATACCGCCTCGCGGGATGCTGCGCTGGCGCGGGGACTGCGGGAGGTGCTGGCGCGGGTGACCGGCAGCACCGCCGTCGCCAACGGCCCCGCCGCACAGGACCTGTTGCAACGTCCCGGACGCTTTGTCGAACAGTTCCGTTTCCTGGAGGCGCCCGCGCGCGCGCCGGACGCAGAACCGCAGCTGCGGCTCTGGGTCCAGTTTGACGGCGTGGCGCTGGCGCGGGAAATACGCCGCGCGGGGCTGCCCTACTGGGGCCGCGAGCGACCCGATGTGCTGGTATGGCTGGCGGTAGACGATCGCGGACAGCGCTACCTGGTGGCGGAAAACGCGCAGGACGTGGCTGCGCGCGCGTTGCGCCGGGCAGCCGCTCGTCGCGGTCTGCCACTGACGGTGCCGCTGATGGACCTGCAGGACCAGCGTGCCGTGAAGTTCACCGATGTCTGGGGCGGCTTTGCCGGCACGGTGCGGACGGCGTCGCAGCGGTACCGGCCCCAGGTCATCCTGCTGGGTAAACTGGAACGGGCGCGTGGTCGCAGCGACTGGCGCACGGAGTGGATCCTGCTGGGGAACGGCGCTACCCGGAGCTGGAGCGGGCACGCCGCCGGGCTGGCCGACGGCATCGACCAGGGCATTGCCGAGACGGCTGACTGGCTGGCA
>DRQL01000016.1 GCA_011371465.1 Gammaproteobacteria bacterium
CATATGCCGGGTATCGAGGCGCGCGTGGCGGCGATCTTCCGTCGTGGCAGCGCCATTCTGCCCGAGGGTGACAGTGTGATCGAGGCCGATGACGAGGTGTTTTTCCTCGCTGCGCGCAAGCATATCCGTGCCGTCACCGGCGAATTGCGCAACCTGGAAAAGCCGGTCAAGCGGGTCATGATCGCCGGTGGCGGCAATATCGGCCTGCGCCTGGCCGAGTCCGTTGAAAGTCGCTACCAGGTCAAGCTGATCGACTGCAACCCGGAGACCACGCGCAAGCTGTCAGAGTCGCTGGACAAGACCATTGTGCTGCTGGGCGACGCCGCCGACGAGGAGTTGCTGCTGGAGGAAAATATCGAGAACACGGACGTGTTCTGTGCGCTGACCAATGATGAGGAAGCCAACATCCTGTCGGCCATGCTGGCCAAGCGCCTGGGCGCGCGCAAGGTCATGTCCCTGATCAACCGGCCCGCCTACGTCGACCTGGTGCAGAGTGATGTCATCGATATCGCCGTATCGCCGCAGCAGGCTACCATTGGCAGCCTGCTGACGCATATACGACGCGGTGACGTGGCGGCCGTGCATTCGTTGCGACGCGGCGCGGCCGAGGCCATCGAAGCCGTCGCACACGGTGATCACAAGACGTCAAAAGTGGTCGGCCGGTCGGTGGACGAAGTGAAGCTGCCGCCCGGTACGACCATCGGTGCCATCGTGCGTGGCGAGCAGGTCATCATTGCCCACCACGATACGGTGATCGAGACCGAGGATCACGTCATCCTGTTCCTGGTGGACAAGCGGCACATTCCGGATGTCGAGCAACTGTTCCAGGTCGGGGTTACGTTTTTCTGACCCTCCATGCACTTCAGCACCATACAACGTATCCTGGGTCTGTTGCTGATGGCATCGAGCAGCACCATGCTGCCACCGCTGGTGATGGCCTGGTGGCTGGATGACGGCAGCCAGGTCGCCTTTTTCACCGCATTGCTGAGTGTGCTCGCCGCCGGGGCGCTGTGCTGGTACCCGGTCCGCACGCAGCGTCGCGAACTGCGGGTGCGTGACGGCTTCCTGGTAGTCACCCTGTTCTGGGTCGTGCTGGTACTGGTGGGCGCGACGCCCTTTGCCCTGGCGGATCAGCCGCACATGGGTTTCACTGATGCCATCTTCGAAGCGGCATCCGGCCTGACCACAACGGGCGCCACGGTGATTACCGGTATCGATCACCTGCCGATGTCCATCCGTTTCTACCGCCAGGAGCTGCAGTGGCTGGGCGGCATGGGCATCATCGTGCTGGCGGTGGCCGTGCTGCCCATGCTGGGTATCGGTGGTATGCAGCTGTACCGCGCGGAAACGCCGGGGCCGATGAAAGACAACAAGCTCACACCGCGCATTACCGAGACCGCCAAGGCGCTCTGGTATATCTACCTGGGACTGACCATCAGTTGTGCGCTGGCCTACTGGGTCGCGGGCATGGACGTCTTCGATGCGATTTCGCACAGCTTTTCCACCGTGGCCATCGGCGGCTTTTCCACCCATGACCTGAGCATCGGTTATTTCCAGAGCCCCGCCATCGAGCTGGTGGCCGTGGTGTTCATGCTGCTGGCGGGGATCAATTTCTCCCTGCATTTCGTGGCCTGGCGCTCGATGAATCCACTGACCTATTTCCGCGACTCGGAGTTCATGGCCTATATGACGGTGCTGACGGTGGCGGCGGCCATCACGGTGTCCTACCTGTACCTGGGCGGCATATTCGATCATTTCGGTGACGCGCTGCACCACGGGGTGTTCCAGGCCGTGTCCATTGGCACGACCACCGGTTTCACCACCGCGGCCTACTTTCACTGGCCGGGCTTTCTGCCGGTCATGCTGTTGTTCACCAGTTTTATCGGTGGTTGCGCCGGTTCCACGGGTGGCGGCATGAAAGTCATACGCTTTCTGCTGCTGTTCAAGCAGGGGATGCGGGAAATCAGCCGCCTGGTGCATCCCAGCGCACAAATACCGGTAAAAGTGGGAAACAAGGCCATGCCGGAGCGCATTGTTGAGGCCGTGTGGGGATTTTTCGCCATCTATGTGGGCTGCTTCACGGTAATGATGCTGGCGCTGCTGGCCACCGGACTCGACCAGGTCACCGCATTTTCCGCGGTGGCCGCCTGTCTGAACAACCTGGGCCCCGGGCTGGGCGATGTCGGTTTCCACTACGCCGATATCAACACCACGGCAAAGTGGGTGCTGTGCCTGGCGATGATCCTGGGACGACTGGAGATCTTTACCCTGCTGGTGCTGTTGTCCCCCGCGTTCTGGCGGCGCTGATGTCGTACCCGGATGTGATGCACCTGCCCGGATGGGTGAACTGGCTGGCACAGGATGCGGATGGCGCCTGGTGGGGCTACGAGGTCGAGCCGTTGCAGTTCCATAACGGCTGGTATGAAAATGAAGCGGGCCGACGCCTGCGGGTAGCGGTCGGCGAGGCCAACGGGAGCTGGCAGCGGACCTTGTGCAGGGTGCGGTAGTCTGACAGTTTTGCCCGCTTGATGGGTGAAAGTCCGCATTATCCGTAGAATATGGCTGAAAAATACCACATTACTTAAAATGATTAATAGATAAAATGTGGAGAATATGTCTATATAAAAGCAAATATGTGCATCATAAGTGGAAATAACTCCGCATCAATCCGGAATTTTATCGGTGCAGTAATTCGAAGCGCTGCCGACACGGTATGGAAGGGCGGATTGGCCTGTTCCGGTAAACCGCTATACTGTCTGTGACTCCCGACACCTGCCGAGGCATGCAAAACCATGGAAGAAGTCAAAACCCTGTCGCCCAAAGAAGCCTGGCAGCTCATGCAGGACGACCCGCGTGTGGTCATGATCGATGTGCGCTCCGATATGGAGTTCCTGTTTGTCGGTCACCCGCAGGGTGCCATCCATATCCCGTGGATTGACTACCCGGACTGGAAACTGAACGAAAATTTCGTCACCGAGGTGCGCAAGCTGGTGCTGGGCGGGATCTGCCACGGGAACCTGAATTCCGGGGCCCCGGTCCTGCTCATCTGCCGTAGCGGGAAACGCTCCCTGGAAGCTGGTAATCTATTGATTAAAGAGGGATTTTGTGATGTGTACAACATCGAGGGCGGGTTCGAGGGGGAACTCGATGAACAGCATCACCGGGGTACGCTGGACGGTTGGAGATTCCACGGATTACCCTGGGAACAGTGTTGATTCAGTTATGCGTCTGACCTAAATATGCAGCCAATTGTTTGACCCTGAAAAATTCCGTTCATATAATCAGACTCTGGGTGTCACCCCCCTGCCACTCTGTCCAGGTGTACGTTCCCGTTTTTAGTGCGCGTATCTCGGGGCAATGGTGCTTATCCTAATATTGGGGTACGGGTGTGTCACTGATTTGCGACACATCTTGCCAAATCACAACTACCCGTAGATAACGGCTAGGAGGAAATACTATATGTCATCAACAGCAGAAAGCATGAACCAGACGCAGATGGATGAGTGGCTGAACAAGAAACTCGACGAATTGCTGCCAACCAAGTTGCAGGAAATCGACGAGGCGCGTACACCCGCCCTGTCCATTATTGCTACCAAGGGTACCCTGGACTGGGCTTACCCTCCTTTCATCCTGGCCTCCACGGCGGCTGCGCTGGGGTGGGACTCCTCGATCTTCTTCACCTTCTACGGCCTGTTGCTGCTGAAGAAGGAAATCAACGTGGATGTCAGTCCACTGGGTAACCCGGCCATGCCGATGAAGATGCCCTTTGGTCCCCAGTGGTTCCAGAACATCGAATGGCCCATGCCCAACCTGCTGATGGGTGGTGTTCCCGGGTTTGAGAAAGTGGCGACCGGCCTGATGAAGAAGACCTTCAAGAACAAGGGCGTGGCTACCGTAGACGAACTGCGTGAACTGTGCATCGAGGCGGACGTGAAAATGTATGCCTGCCAGATGACGGTTGACGTGTTTGGTTTTGAACAGAGTGAATTCATCGACGGTCTGGATTTTGTCGGTGCGGCTTCCTTCCTGCCGATGGCAAGGACGTCGGACGTCTGTCTGTTCATCTAGACAGGACTTTGCAGTCTGAAAAAGGCGTGCCTGGCACGCCTTTTTTTATGCCAGAATGAGGTCCATGCGAAGCCTGTACCCGGCCATACAGCCCTACGTGCGACATACCCTGGAGGTGGGGCCGCCGCATCAGCTTTACGCGGAGGAATGCGGTAATCCCCAGGGTATCCCGGTGTTGTTCCTGCATGGCGGGCCGGGCGGTGGCTGCCAGGCATCCCACCGGCGGTTTTTCAATGCCGATCTCTACCGGATTATCCTGTTCGACCAGCGCGGTTGCGGTTGTTCAACGCCACGCGCGGAATTGCGGGAAAACACCACCGCTGATCTGCTGGCCGACGTGGAGCTGATCCGGGAGCGACTGGGTATCGAGCGCTGGCTGGTGTTCGGCGGCTCCTGGGGATCGACACTGGGTCTTTTGTATGCAGAGGCTTTCCCGGAACGGGTGCTTGGCCTGGTGCTGCGCGGTATTTTCCTGTGTCGCAGGCGGGACATCCAGTGGTTCTACCAGGATGGCGCCTCACGCCTGTTCCCCGATTACTGGCAGGATTTCCTGGCGCCCGTTGCGGAGGACAGGCGTGGTGACCTGGTGCAGGCCTATTACGAGCTGCTGACCGGCGAGGATGAGGTGGCGCGGCTGGCGGCGGCCAGGGCCTGGTCGATATGGGAAGGACGTACCTCCACCCTGCACTGCAAGCCAGAGCTGGTGGAGCATTTCGGTAACAGCCACGTGGCCCTGAGCATGGCGCGTATAGAGTGCCACTACTTCGTACATGATGCCTTTATCGAGCCCGACCAGATACTGCAACGGGCCGAGCGCCTGCGTGGCATTCCCGGCGTCATCGTGCACGGGCGTTACGACGTCGTGTGTCCGGTCGACCAGGCCTTCGCCCTGCACAGGGCCTGGCCGGAAGCGCGCCTGAACATTATCCCAGGTGTGGGTCACAGCATCGCGGACCCGGCCATAGTGGATGCGCTGGTCCGGGCTACGGATGCTTTTGCCGAGCGCCTGGCATGATTGCATTGCTGCAACGGGTTACCACTGCCTGGGTCGATGTCGACGGGGAACGGATAGCGGCTATCGAACGTGGCCTGGTGGTGCTGCTGGGTGTGGAGCGCGGCGACGGTCAGACACAGGCGGACCGGCTGCTGGAACGGTTGCTCGCCTACCGTGTCTTTGCGGACCGCGAAGGCCGCATGAACCTTGGCCTTGTCGAGACGGGGGGCGGCCTGTTGCTGGTTCCACAGTTCACGCTGGCTGCGGATACGCGTACAGGCAGGCGTCCGAGTTTTACCCCGGCGGCGGAACCGGAGCAGGGCAGGTTCTGGTTCGACTATGTCGTGGAGCAGGCGGAGCGCCGGCATGAACCGGTCGCGTGCGGGCGGTTCGGAGCGGACATGCAGGTCGGCCTGGTAAACGACGGCCCGGTTACCTTCTGGCTGCAGGTATCGCCCCCCCCGGTGAGAAATGCGGGCTAGCGGCGTCCCTTTACCTGTTCGCAGGGGCGCTGAAAGTAGCAGGTCAGCGCACAGGTCCCCGAAGTCAGCAGCCAGAACATGAAGAAGCCGATGCTGTACACGGCCATGCGGCTGACACCCAGGTGCCCGGTCAACATGGTCAGGTCCTGCGGATCAAAAACCGTGAAAAACAGCCCGGTGGCGACACCCGAGGTGAGAAACGATGGCCAGAGCACGGCGATGATGCGCTGGATAACCGGGATTTCCGGGGCTCTGTTCTGCGGTGTCTGGTCAGTGTTGTCTTTCATGAAAGGGCCTCTGACAGCGGGTTAACCACTCGTTCAATACTATAGGTATTTCAATCGCCAGGTCCAGGTGTGGAGGGAGTTCAGTGCCCATTGTCCAGGTGGGTCTGGAACGAACCGCCGGATGCCAGCCGGCCGCTGATTTCCCATCGGCCATCATGGCCCTGCAGGCGCAGGTTCCAGGCGCCCGGTGCCAGCTCCGGCAGCGCGGCGTAGTAGCGGCCATCGGAACGACGCTGCATCACCACTTCACGATCCAGCCTGGCGCGTGTCGCATGGATAAACTGCAGGGTGACGCGTTCATCGTCCAGCGGTGAAGGGGATGTCAGTTCCAGGCTCAACTGCCGGCCGTCACTGCGCAGCAGGCCGGTGAGCATGAGGGTACGCGCCACGTCCTGACGGTGAATTTGTCGATTGATGGCCAGGCCTTCCTTGTAATAGTCGTCCACCACCATGGCGTTGGGGCTCTGTACCGCCAGGATAATGGTGGCGATCCCACCCAGCACAGCGCTGGCGGGTAATGCGATCAGGAACCATGGCCAGGCCTGGCGGTACCAGGGGCGTGGTGCGGGAGCGACGGTTTGTTCATACATACCTTTTACCTCGACAGGACCGGGCCCAGGAAACGGGCATGTCTGCTGCTGGTCAGATCTGGATCGTCTTCGGCAGACAGGGTGAACACGACTTCGCTGGAGGCACGCCTGAGTTCAACCGGGTCGATCTGCACCGAGACCGGCAAGCTGATCACCTTGCCCGGTGGCACTTCGACCACTGGTTTCGACATCACCAGTCGCAGGTCGTTCAGGCCCGCATCCGCGCCCGATACGGTTACGTGGAAGCGGCGTGTGTGGTCCGCCATGTTGATGATTTTCAGCGTGTAGACATTCTCGACCAGGCCCTGCGGGGTTTCACGGTAGAGGCTGTTGCGGTCGCGGAGTACGTCCAGTTGCAGCGGCGTGCGCTGGCTGATGGCGTAGACCAGGCCGAGGCTTAGCGCCAGCAGCAGCAGTGTATAAATGATCGTGCGCGGGCGGATAATGTGGGCGGGCTTGCCCTGCATGGTGTTTTCAGTGGTGTAGCGTATCAGCCCCTTGCTGTACCCCATCTTGTCCATGACTTCATCGCATACGTCGATACAGGCGGCGCAGCCGATGCACTGGTACTGCAGTCCGTCACGGATATCGATGCCGGTGGGGCATACCTGTACGCACAGTGTGCAATCGACGCAGTCCCCGAGACCGGCTTTGCGCGGGTCGATATTTTTTTTGCGCGAACCGCGTGGCTCACCGCGCTGTTCGTCATAGGCAATGACCAGGGTGTCGCGGTCGAACATGGCGCTCTGGAAGCGCGCATAGGGGCACATGTAGATACACACCTGCTCCCGCATCCAGCCTGCATTGCCATAGGTGGCGAAGCCGTAGAAAAAAATCCAGAAGGTTTCCCACGGACCGAGATTGAAGTGCATCGCGGCGCTGGTCAGTTCGCGGATCGGTGTGAAATAGCCTACGAAGGTAAAGCCGGTGTAGAGAGAGAACAGGATCCAGACCAGGTGCTTGGTAGCCTTGATCCGGAATTTGGTGGGCGTCATGCTGCCCTTGTCACGCTTGATCTGCTGGTTGCGCGACCCTTCGATCTTGCGTTCGATCCAGAGGAAAATTTCCGTCCATACCGTTTGCGGACAGGCGTAGCCGCACCACAGGCGGCCGGCCAGCGAGGTCACATAAAACAGGGTCAGTGCGGCAATGACCAGCAGCCAGGCAAAATAGAAAAAGTCCTGCGGCCAGAAAGTCAGGCCGAAGATATAGAACTTGCGCGCCGGCAGGTCCAGCAGTACCGCCTGGTGCCCGTCCCAGGACAGCCAGGCAACGCCATAGTACAAACCCAGAAGGACCACCACGCCCAGTACACGCAGGTTGGCGAATATGCCGTGTACTTCGCGCGGGTAGACCTTTTTGTGGCTGGCGTAGATCTCCTCACTGGCCGGATCCACAGGATCCGGCGCAGTCTTGTCTGCTGTCGCTGGATGGTTGGACGACATGCTATCGGTCGTCGTCTTCAGGGCTTGTTGCTCAGGCTGTACACATAGGCTGCCAGCAGGTGTACCTTGTCTTCGCCCAGGAAGTCACGGTGTGGCGGCATACGGCCAGTGCGGCCCTTCCTGATGCTCTGCTTGATAACGCCGGCCGAGCCTCCGTACAACCAGGTGCTGTCGGTCAGGTTAGGTGCACCCATGGCCGGGTTTCCCTTGCCTTCGGCGCCGTGGCAGGCCGCGCAATAGGTTGCGAAGTGCTGTTGCCCGGCTGCAGCGAGTGTTTTGTCAGCATCCCGGCCACTGAGTGTCTGCACGTAGGCGGCGACTTCATCAACGCCCTTGTCACCCAGGACGTCTCCCCACGCCGGCATGGCCGCCTGGCGGCCGTCGAGGATGGTAGCCGTCAGGGTGGCGGGATCGCCACCATACAGCCAGTCATTGTCGCGCAGGTTGGGGAAGCCCGGACCGCCGCCGGCATCCGAGCCGTGACAGGCCGCGCAGTAGTTGACGAACAGGCGCTGACCGATTTTCAGTGCGTCCGCATTGCCTGCCAGTTCGGGAATCGGCTGCGATGCGTACCTGGCGAACAGCGGGCCGTACTTCTGGTCGGCGGCCTGCATTTCCTTTTCGTATTCGCCCTGGTGGGTCCAGTTCAGGTAGCCACGGTAGGTACCGAGGCCCGGGTAGAGGAACAGGTACGCCAGCCCGAAAACCATGGTGATATAAAACATCCACAGCCACCAGCGCGGCAGCGGGTTATTGTATTCGGACAGGGTCCCTTCGTCCCAGCTGTGCCCGGTAGTGTCACCGGCGGCCGCTTCGTCGGGGCGTTTCTTTGATGTCCAGCGAATCAGCCACCAGCAGGCGGCAATATTGCCCAGGGACAGAACCACGATCCATATATTCCAGAAACCACTGGTGAAGTTGAAATCATTGACAGTCATGGTGACCACCTTTGCTGTGTTTGTCGATGTCATCGTCTGCGAACGGCAGGTTCGCAGCTTCGTCAAAAGGCCGCTTGCGCTTGCTGCCCCAGGCCCAGATCCATACCGCCACAAAGGCGATAAGTGCCAGGGCGGTGGCAATGCCGCGCCAGGTATTGATATCCATCCCGTTGATATCCATAGCGCTTACCTCCGTGACGAAATGCTGGTGCCCATGCCCTGCAGGTAGGCGATCAGGGCATCCATTTCGGTTTTGCCCTTGAGATCGGCGGGAGCACGTTCGATTTCTTCATCGCTATAGGTTCCACACCCGTTGCAGGTGGCCTTGTACAGCGTGTTCATGACACGCATCTTCTTCTGTGTCATCGCACTATCCAGCGCGTTGTCCGCCAGCCAGGGGAAGCCCGGCATGATGGATTCCGGTACCACGTCGCGCGGGTTCATCATGTGCACGCGGTGCCAGTCGTCACTGTAGCGGCCGCCGACGCGGGCCAGGTCCGGCCCGGTGCGTTTCGAGCCCCACTGGAACGGATGGTCATAAACAAACTCGCCGGCAACCGAATAATGGCCATAGCGCTCGGTTTCAGCACGGAACGGCCGGATCATCTGTGAGTGGCACAGGTAACAGCCCTCCCGTACATACACATCG
>DRQL01000017.1 GCA_011371465.1 Gammaproteobacteria bacterium
GCCGACGGCTATTACCGCAAGGAAGACTTCCGCACCTACCTGGCCCGCGCCGATGTGCCGCTGGTGTTCGACGCCGGCGATATGAACATCGAGGACTTCTTTTCGCCGCCGCCCTACGCGCTCGACCGCAGCCGCTGGCCGGGCGAACGTCCGCTGGTGGTATTTTTCGAGCAGGGAGACTGCCACGCCTGCGACGTACTGCACACCGGGCCATTGCGCCAGGACGACATCAGCCGGCAGTTTGAACAACTGGACGCCGTGCAGCTGAACATGTGGAGCGACACGCCGGTACGGACGCCTGTCGGCGAAAAGACCACCGCCAGACAATGGGCCGCGGAACTGGGCCTGTTCTATACCCCCACGCTGGTATTCTTTGACGAGCGCGGCGAGGAAATCCTGCGCGTGGATTCCGTCGTCCAGTTCTACCGCCTGCGCAACGTGCTGGAATACGTGAATACCGGCGCCTACCGCCACTACGCCACCTTCCAGCAATGGCGTAACGCCAACCAGCGCTAGGGTCCTGTTGCGAATGGCACTTGTTCAAGTGCGCTTTGTCGGATTACGCTGCGCTAATCCGACCTACAAAGTACTTCTAAAGTTAACGGGACAGTTACGTAGATTGGGTTAGCGCAGCGTAACCCAACAATGCCGGAATATCACTGCTGTCCCGTTAGCTTTGGTAGCGAGCTTTCAGGTGAGGACATGGAACCGGTATCGCCCGATCAAGACCGTCTGCCGCAGGGATGCGGCAGTCGAGCGGCCAGGGATGGCAGGTTTTGCGGGTCTTGATCGGGCGATACCGGTTCCATGTCCGGGTTGCCCGGCCTGGCTCAAAACGTGCCTGCCGCTTACCTGATCGGCTCTATGGTGCCTGAACCGGGAACCCGCCGGGCCAGAGTACAATCCCCAGCCAAAGAAAGCCGACCGCGAGCAGGCCACATCCCGCAGCGACCAGCAAAACCCCCGGCCCGAATCCCTGTGCAAGCCCCGCCCGTATGGCCTGAACCGCACCGATCGCGGTCACAAAAAAGGCAAACTCGCTCATGATGAGCCGCGTCAGCAGCGGCAACGCCGACTCCCCTGACGGGTCGGCCGCGCCGGACACCGCCAGGACAAGGGCCACCAGCAGGCCCAGGCCCAGCGCCAGCCATGGAAAGGACAGTTTCATCGCCTGGTCTCCCTGCGCATCGTGATGCCGTGATCGAACGACCCGGCAAGCATTTCTCACCCTTCGCGGCGAAGGCCGGCGCTCCTGCAGGGTCGCTCCCCTGACCGCAAAAGCATCGTTACCGGAATCCCGCCACCCCGGACCTCGCTACTGCCGTGCGTACACGCGTGCCATCGGCCTGTCAGGCCCGGTCGGGGGTGCTGACCGGTGCCGCCACCAGCGCCAGGCCCAGCACACTGGTGAGCAGGTACAGCGCCGCCGCCAGTCCGTGCATGCGCGCAAACTCCGTGGTACCGCTGGCCCCGGCTTCGCGCAGCCCGGCAATCATCGGCGCCAGCACGAACTGACCCACCAGCGTCAGCACCAGCATCGCCAGCAACACCAGTGCGCGCCAGTTGAACCGCTGCCGCGGGCTGCGCAGCTGGTTGGATACCAGCAGCAGCACGGAACACAGTATCCCGATCCAGGCCATGATGCCGAACATCACGCCGGCCAGGGTACCTGCCAGCGCGCGGTCGTCGAGGTTGGCAAACAGCGCCGGCGCCACCACGTAGCCCACGGTCCACAGGCCGCCCACCCACAGGGTCAGCAGGATGCGTTCACCGGCCAGCATGCGCTCAGCCGGCATGCGTGGCTGCCGTGAACCCGCGGTGCCGGCCGCTACTGGTAACGGACTTCAACAATTTCCAGGTTTCTTTCGCCGCCCGGGGCGTTGACCGTAGCGACGTCGCCTTCTTCCTTACCGATCAGGGCGCGCGCGATGGGCGAACTGATCGAGATCAGGCCCGCCTTGATGTCCGCCTCATCCTCGCCGACGATCTGGTAGGTGATCTCGTCCCCGCTATCCTCGTCGATCAGGTCAACGGTGGCACCGAACACCACCTTGCCCCCCGCATCAAGGCTGGCGACATCGATGATATTGGCATGCGACAGCTTGCCCTCGATTTCCTTGATGCGTCCCTCGGCAAAACTCTGCTGTTCACGCGCGGCGTGGTACTCGGCGTTTTCTTTCAGATCACCATGCGCGCGCGCTTCCGCGATGGCCTGGATAATGCGCGGCCGTTCGACCGTCTTCAGTTGTTGCAACTCCGCCTGCAGTTTTTCTGCACCGCGTTTGGTCAACGGGACCTTGCTCATGCCACTAGCTCCTCGTGTAGATCCTGCAATCGTTCCACGGACTCCGAGTCCATGCAGGTCAGCGCCAGGCTGGTAGCCCAGGCGTGTGAAATGGTCGTGCTGTACGGCACCTTGTGCTGCAGCGCCGCACCGCGAATAGTGTAGGAATCGGCAATCGCCTGCTTGCCCTCGGTGGTGTTGACGATCAGCACAACCTGTTCGTTCTTGATCATGTCCACCACGTGCGGCCGTCCTTCGGTCACCTTGTTGACCAGTTCGCAGGGAATGCCGGCGTTGCTCATGGCCGCGGCCGTGCCCCGCGTCGCCACGATGGTAAAGCCCTGCCCGACCAGCTCCCTGGCGATCAGCACCGCGTCGTCCTTGTCGGCGCCACGCACGCTGATGAACACCTTGCCGGAACGCGGCAGGTTCTCGCCGGCGCCCAGTTGCGCCTTGGCAAAGGCTTCACCGAAACTGCGTCCCACGCCCATGACTTCGCCGGTGGATTTCATTTCCGGTCCCAGCAGCGGATCGACGCCGGGGAACTTGACGAACGGGAACACCGCCTCTTTGACCGAGAAGTAGTCCGGCACGCGCTCTTCCGTCATGCCCTGCTCCGCCAGCGTACGGCCGGCCATGCAGCGCGCGGCGATTTTCGCCAGCGGCAGACCGGTCGCCTTGGAGACGAAGGGCACGGTGCGCGAGGCGCGCGGGTTCACTTCCAGGATATAGATATCCTCGTCCTTGATGGCGAACTGTGCATTCATCAGGCCGACCACGTTCAACGCCTTCGCCATGGCGCGCATCTGCGCGCGCAGTCGGTCCTGGATTTCCTGGCTGAGACTGTAGGCCGGCAGGGAACAGGCCGAGTCGCCCGAGTGCACGCCGGCCTGCTCGATATGCTGCATGATGCCGCCGATCAGCACCTGCTCGCCGTCACTGATGGCATCCACGTCCACCTCGATGGCGTCATTGAGGAAGTGGTCCAGCAGCACGGGTGATTCGTTGGATACGCTGACGGCCTCGCGCATGTAGGTGCGCAGATCGGCCTCGTTATAGACGATTTCCATGGCGCGCCCGCCCAGCACGTAGGAGGGGCGCACCACCAGCGGGTATTCGATCTCGACCGCAAGGCTGATAGCGGCCTCGACACTGCGCGCGGTACGGTTGGGCGGCTGCAACAGGTCCAGTTCCTGCACCATCTGCTGGAAGCGCTCACGGTCCTCGGCGAGGTCGATGGAATCCGGCGTGGTACCGATGATCGGCGCGCCCGCGGCCTCCAGGGCGCGCGCCAGCTTCAGCGGCGTCTGCCCGCCGTACTGCACGATCACGCCCTTCGGCTGCTCCCTGTGGATGATCTCCAGCACGTCTTCCAGGGTCAGCGGCTCGAAGTAGAGGCGATCCGAGGTGTCGTAGTCGGTGGATACCGTTTCCGGGTTGCAGTTGACCATGATGGTTTCAAAACCGTCCTCGCGCATGGCCAGCGCAGCATGCACACAGCAGTAATCGAACTCGATGCCCTGGCCGATGCGGTTGGGTCCGCCGCCCAGCACCATGATCTTCTGCCGTTGCGTCGGTTCCGACTCGCATTCCTCCTCGTAGGTGGAATACAGGTAGGCAGTATGAGTAGCAAACTCGGCTGCACAGGTATCCACGCGCTTGTAGACCGGGCGCACCCTGAAGCCGTGGCGCAGCTCGCGGAACGCCGTCTCGCTGATGCCCAGCAGTTTTCCCAGCCGCCGGTCGGAGAAGCCCTTGCGCTTCAGCCGGCGCACGTATTCGGCGTCGAGACCATCGACACCCGCAGCGCGCACAGCTTCCTCCATCCGCACCAGTTCCTCGATCTGCACCAGGAACCAGGGGTCGATGCGTGTCAGGCCGTGCACCTCCTTCAGGTCCATACCCGCGCGCAGTGCATCCGCCAGGTACAGAATGCGATCGGCACCCGCCTCGCGCAGTTCGCGCCGCAGGATATCCAGCGCATCGTCCTGCGCCAGGTCGACCTGTTCATCGAAGCCGTCGATACCGGTTTCCATGCCGCGCAACGCCTTGTGCAGGGACTCCTGCAGGGTGCGCCCGATGGCCATCACCTCACCTACCGACTTCATCTGCGTGGTCAGCCGGTTTTCCGCACTGGGGAATTTTTCAAAGGTAAAGCGCGGGATCTTGGTCACCACGTAATCGATGGCGGGTTCGAACGAGGCCGGCGTGGCACCGCCGGTGATCTCGTTCTGCAATTCATCCAGCGTATAGCCCACCGCCAGCTTGGCCGCCACCTTGGCAATCGGGAAGCCGGTGGCCTTGGAAGCCAGTGCCGAGGAACGCGATACGCGCGGGTTCATCTCGATGATGATCATGCGCCCGTCCGCCGGGTTGATGGCGAACTGCACGTTGGAACCCCCGGTATCCACGCCGATTTCACGCAGCACCGCCAGCGAGGCGTCGCGCATGATCTGGTATTCCTTGTCGGTCAGCGTCTGCGCCGGCGCCACCGTGATCGAATCCCCGGTGTGTATGCCCATGGGATCGAGGTTTTCGATGGAACAGATGATGATGCAGTTGTCCCTGTGATCGCGCACCACTTCCATTTCGTATTCTTTCCAGCCGAGGATGGATTCCTCGACCAGCAGTTCATTGGTGGGAGACAGTTCCAGGCCGCGCTCGCAGATTTCCACGAACTCATCCTTGTTGTAGGCAATGCCGCCACCGCTGCCACCCATGGTGAACGAGGGACGGATGACGGTGGGATAACCGACCTGCGCCTGTACCTGCATGGCTTCCTCCATGCTGTGCGCCACCGCTGCGCGCGGCATGTCCAGACCGATCTTCAGCATCGCCTCGCGGAACTGGTCGCGGTCCTCGGCCTTGTCGATGGCCTCGCGCTTTGCCCCGATCATCTCCACCCCGAATTTTTCCAGTACCCCTTCGCGCGCCAGGTCCAGCGCACAGTTCAGCGCCGTCTGCCCGCCCATGGTCGGCAACAGCGCATCGGGGCGTTCCTTCTCGATGATGCGCGCCACCGTCTGCCAGGTGATCGGCTCGATGTAGGTGGCATCGGCGCTGTCGGGATCAGTCATGATGGTGGCCGGGTTGGAGTTCACCAGGATCACCCGGAAGCCTTCTTCGCGGAGCGCCTTGCAGGCCTGCGCACCCGAGTAGTCGAACTCACAGGCCTGGCCGATCACGATCGGGCCCGCGCCGATGATGAGGATGCTGTTCAGGTCGGTTCTTCTGGGCATGGTTTCTTCTTCTGTTGGAACGCGCGGGTTCAGGTTGCCGACTGCCGCAGGCCGCCCCTGGCGGCTTCGATCAGTTCAATAAAGTGATCGAACAACGGCGCCACATCGTGCGGACCCGGGCTGGCTTCCGGGTGTCCATGGAAACTGAAGGCCGGGCAGTCGGTACGATGCACACCCTGCAGCGAACCATCGAACAGGGAACGGTGGGTGGCGCGCAGGGTATCCGGCAGGTTCCGCTCGTCGACGGCGAAACCGTGGTTCTGGCTGGTGATCATGACTTCGCCGGAGTCCAGGTCCTGCACCGGGTGATTGGCGCCGTGGTGA
>DRQL01000018.1 GCA_011371465.1 Gammaproteobacteria bacterium
AATTATGGCACTTTGATCGGCGAAGCCACCTCCGAGCATATTAAACAGCAGATCGGCTCCGCCTACCCGGGCGCCGAAATGAAAGAACTCGAGGTCAAGGGCCGTAACCTGGCCCAGGGCGTACCGCGCAGCTTTACCCTCAACAGCAACGAAATCCTGGAAGCCCTGCAGGAACCGCTGGCCGGCATCGTCGGCGCGGTCAAGACCGCGCTGGAGCAGACCCCGCCGGAACTCGGCGCCGACGTCGCTGAACGCGGCATTGTACTCACCGGCGGCGGCGCATTGTTACGCGATCTCGATCGGCTGATCATGGAAGAGACCGGCCTGCCGGTCGTGGTCGCCGATGACCCGCTGACCTGCGTGGCCCGCGGCGGCGGCCGCGCGCTCGAGTTGCTCGACGAGCGCGGCGGTGACCTGTTCGCCCTCGAATAAGGTTCGCGAGGCACACCCATCAAGCAGATCTTCACAGCCGGCCCGCCGCTGTTTGCCCGCCTGGTGGGCCTTGTCGCACTATCCATCGCATTAATGACCGTCGATCACCGTCAGCACCACCTGGACAGCGTGCGCGCCGCCCTGTCGGTGCTGGTGTACCCGCTGCAGTGGGTGGTGGACCTGCCCCACACCAGCAGCGAATGGTTCCGGGAATCCCTGTCCACGCGACGCGCCTTGCAGGAAGAAAACGCCAGCCTGCGCACCCAGCAACTGGTGCTGAATACCCAGTTGCAGAAACTGGAAGCCCTGGAAGCCGAAAACCGGCGCCTGCGCGCCCTGCTGGACTCCTCTTTCCAGGTGGAAGAACGGCCCATGCTGATCGCCACCCTGCTGTCGGTGGACATGGACCCGTACCGCCACCAGATCGAGCTCAACAAGGGCTCCCTGGACCACCTGTTCGAGGGCCAGCCGCTGCTGGACAGCCAGGGCGTGATGGGCCAGCTGATTCATGTCGGCCCGTTTACCTCGACCGCGATGCTGATCACCGACCCGGCGCACGCCATCCCGGTCCAGGTCAACCGCACCGGCCTGCGCACCATCGCCCTGGGCACCGGGTCGATCGACCGGCTGGAACTGCCGCATATCCCCAACAACGCCGATATCCGCAGCGGAGACCTGCTGGTCACTTCAGGGCTCGGTGGACGCTTTCCGCCCGGTTACCCGGTGGCTGAGGTAATCGATGTGCAACAGGACCCGGGGCGCACCTTTTCGCACGTCACGGCGCGCCCGCGCGCGCTGCTGGATCGCAGCCGCGAGGTACTGCTGGTCTGGCCGCCAGGCGCGCAGAACCCGCTCGCTACGGGTACGACAGGCAAGGCCGAACCGGACGTCGATGACCCGGGTGAAGCCGACGCCGGGACTGAAACCGAGCCCGAAACCGGCAGCCCATGAACCTGACCCGACACCACGGCGGCATCATCATCCTGCTGAGCTTTACCGTCGCCATGCTGCTCACCATTATCCCGCTGTCCGATGGCCTGCGCAGCTGGCGGCCGGACTGGGTCACACTGACGCTGATTTTCTGGTGCCTGGCATTACCCTACCGGGTCAGCGTTGCCTCGGGGTTTATCGTCGGCCTGCTGCTGGATGTGCTCACCGGCACCCTGCTCGGACAGCATGCGCTGGCGCTGAGCATCATCGCCTACGTCTGTGTACGCCTGCACCAGCGCATCCGTATCTACCCCATGTGGCAACAGGCGCTCACGGTACTGGTGATGCTGGTCCTGCACCAGTTGCTGACCCTGTGGGTCGACAGCACCATCGGTCGTCCCGCCCGGCCACTGTCCTACTGGCTGCCATCGCTGGTCGGTGCACTGCTATGGCCCTTCATGTACCGTTTCCTGACCAGCGTCCGCATCAACTTCCAGGTACAGTGACCCATGCCAGCGCGGGTTACCATCAAGGATTACCTCTTCGAAAGCCGGCTGTTCATGCAACGCTCGGTACAGGCGCTGGTGTTTGCCGGCATCCTGATTGCCATCCTGGTGGGACGGCTTATCTACCTGCAGGTGCTGGCGCACGAGCATTACATTACGCTGTCTGACGACAACCGTATAAAGATCCTGCCGCTGCCACCCAACCGCGGTCTGATATTCGATCGCAACGGACTGATCCTGGCGGATAACCTGCCTTCATACCGGCTGGAGATCACGCCCGAACAGGTGCACGACATGGAAGCCACGCTGGACGAACTGGCAAAGCTGGTCAATATCCGCGACGTCGACCGTAAACGTTTTGACCAGTTACGCGCGCGCACACCGGTGTTCAAACCGGTACCGCTGCGCTTTCGCCTCAGTGACGAGGAAGTGGCGCGCTTCGCCATCGACCGGCACCGTTATCCTGGTGTAGACATTGTCGCCGGCCTCTCACGTCACTACCCGCACGGCCCGCTGACCGCGCACGCGCTGGGCTATGTCGGGCGCATCGACGAACGTGACCTGCAGCGCATCGACACGTCCACCTACAGCGGTACAACCCATATCGGCAAGGTCGGACTCGAAAAGACCTATGAGAAAACGCTGCACGGCTCGGTCGGCTACCGCCAGGTCGAAACCAACGCCGAAGGCCGTGTGTTGCGCACCCTGGTACGCACCCCCCCGGTACCGGGCAATAACCTGTACCTGACCCTGGATGCCGAACTGCAGAACGTCGCCGACCAGGCACTGGGCGATAAAGCGGGCGCAATCGTGGCCATCGACCCGAACAACGGGGACGTGCTGGCCTTTGTCAGCAAGCCCGCCTACGACCCCAACCTGTTCGTCAACGGTATCGATACCAAAACCTACAAGGCGTTGCGCGAGGATGACAAACAACCCCTGTTCAACCGTGCCCTGCGTGGCCAGTACCCGCCCGGCTCTACGCTGAAACCCTTTGTCGGCCTCGGCGGTCTCGAACAGGGCATTACCAGTGAACACGCACACACCTACTGCCCGGGCTTCTACCAGTTACCCGGCAAGGCCCGCAAATACCGGGACTGGAAACGCAGCGGCCACGGGACCGTCGACCTGGTCACCGCCATTGCCCAGTCCTGTGATGTCTACTTCTACGACCTGGCCCTGTCGATGGGCATCGACCGCCTGCACGAGTTTCTGGCGAAATTCGGTTTTGGCGAACGTAGCGGCATCGACATCAGTGGCGAGTTGGCGGGGCTGCTGCCGTCGCGGCAGTGGAAGCGCGCGACCCGCAACCTGCCCTGGTTCCCCGGGGAAACCCTGATTGCCGGCATCGGCCAGGGCGTTGTCCTGACCACCCCCCTGCAACTGGCGAGCGCCACCGCAAGCCTGGCCCGCTACGGCAATCGCAAAAAGCC
>DRQL01000019.1 GCA_011371465.1 Gammaproteobacteria bacterium
CCCGGCTCAGATACCGGCATGTGTCATTCCGGCCAAGCGAAGCGCAGTGCCGGAATCTCATCTTTTCTGGCACGTGCCATCGTCTGGGAGATTCCGGTCTTCCCCTGCGGGGAAACCGGAATGACGGTTCTGGGGTAGGCATGGGCTGCCACACGTTGCACCGGACCCGCGGTGCGACGGCCCCCATAACAGCAGGACGCCAAAGTAGCCGAATTGGCAACAATTCGGTCGCCACGGTGCGTTAGATCATCCAGGCGCAGCGGAAATCGCAAGATTACCGGCTATCTGCCCGAATCCTTGCGAATTCGGCTACATGTGCCTGCCCCACTCCCTTCTCGTTGCACCGCTCCTGCGGTGCAACGCCGGTTCGCCACAGAGCCACCACAAACCACACCGCTCCTGCGGTGCGCCCGCGGGAAGCCGTTGGTGGTGGGTAAAAGCCAGGTCAAAAAATCGAAGGTGCGGGTGAAAATCGGCATTTCTTTCTGTGCCATAGGGCTACCTCGATTTTTAAAAAAAATTTCGAGGCGTCCCGAGTTCTCGGGACGCCTTTTAGAGTTCAGGGGGTGAGATAACCTCAACCATGAGGATGATGGGATACAGTCATCTTGTATCTCACCCCCTGAAGAGTTCAGAGATTTCAGAGCTCAGAGTGATAGGCGCAACACCACGCGAAACCCGAGGCGGTCGTCACGGTCGGGTGGATCGTACATGCCGCGGTAGGCACAGCGAGCGAGCCTGCGATTAACGTGGAACGCCCCACCGCGAACAACGCGGAACGTATCGTCCGGCGCTTGCAGATTTTCCCGCCCATCCGCCGGATCGTACGGATAGTGCCAATCCAGCCTGTACCTTTTTTCCCCCCACAAACTCCGCGTCCATTCCCAGACATTGCCCGCCATGTCCTGGCAGCCGGACGGGCTGGCGCCGGCCGGGAAGCAGCCCACCGGACTTGTGCGGCCGATGCCGGTGTCACCGTAATTGGCCTTGTTCGGGTCCGACTCGTCGCCCCAGGGGAAGATTCGACCGTTGGCACCGCGCGCCGCCTTCTCCCACTCTGCCTCGCTCGGCAGGGTGATGCGCCAGTTCTCTTCGCGCAGCAGCCGCGCTACTAGCTCGGGCGTGCCTTCCCACTGCCGCAGCGTCTCCGTCAGCCAGTCGCAGTATTTCAGCGTTTCGTGCCAGCTTACAGCCCCCACCGGATGGTTTGCCACCGCACGCAGACAGTTGGGATTCTCCGGTTTGTAGCCGGTGGCCTCGACAAAGGCGCGGAACTGCGCCACGGTCACCGGGTAGCGGCCGATGTAGTAGGTGGGCAGGGTGAGCTCGTGCTGAGGTTCTTCCTCGCTGAATGCACCCGAATCGCGTTCTTTATCGCTGCCCATGAGAAACGGCCCTTCCGGAATTTCGATGAAGCCGAGCAGATCATCGGCCGGCAGATGCCAGACATTTTCGCGAAAGCGCGGGTCGCCCAGTCGCGCCAGGGCGTTGCCGGCGGCGGCGCGCTCGACAGGCGGGAAGTCGCTGCGGTCCAGCAGGTGCAGCAGCCATTCGCGCACGCGGTCGCGTTTACCGCGGTTGCTCGCACTCACACGCTCGAGATTCGCGGACTCGGCCAGTACCTGGCCGGCCAGCAGCGCGCCCCAGCAGTGCGCCTGGCTCTTGTCGCAGGCAGCCACGTCCTGCGGGCACAGGGTTTCGGCCAGGGCCCACACGGCAAAGTCAGCGCCGCCGGCGCTCTTGCCTGCGGCCAGAAGCACCACTTCGCGCCAGCGGTCCGGGTCACTGCGGGCCAGGTCCGCCAGCTTTTCGGGGAAATCGTCGTCGGTCAGGTGGCAGGCGGCCAGGTATTCCTGAAAACTGCGGTGCGGAAAGGTGTACACGCCGGCGCCGCGCGGCAGCAGCAGGCCGGCGCGCTGGCTCAGATAGTCCGCCAACAGGCCGGGATTGGCTTCCGGGGCAGGGCGCAGGCGCATCAACCCGCCCACCAGCTCGCCCTCGGATACGTCAGCGGTACCATCGGTCTCCTTTTTCTGCTGCGCATGCGCTGTGTAGGCCAGTTCGTTGATCAGCCGGCGCACCTGTTCGCGGTCCACCTGCAGCCACTGCGCCAGGCTGGGCTGTTGCACCTGCACCTTGCCATGGGCGTCGCGCACAACCTTGGGCTGTTCCCACCAGTCGAGCAGCAGGTCGGTAGCGTCGGCGTACAATTCGACGCGCTTCTCGGGCAGGGTGCCGCCACGCCAGGCGTGCAGGCTGGCCATCAATGTCAGCAGCAGCGGCCGTTCGGCCAGGCCCAGCAGCCGGATGCTGCCGAACACAGCGCGTTCCAGCAGCGCCGCGCGACCACGAGCGTCGTCGAGTTGCATCCCGCGCACCGCGGCTACGTGGTCATACCAGCAGCCGATGAAGCGGCGGATCTGCCCCTTGCTGAACGGCGCCAGGGTGGTCTCGGCAAATCCGGCCAGGTGCCAGGCCTGGTCCTGGTAGGCGTAGATGCGGCTGGTGACCAGTATCCGGCATTTACGGAACGTCTTTGCGAAATCTTCCACAACTTGTTTGAGCTGCTCACGTTTCTTTTCCGCCTCAGGCACCTCGTCGAGGCCGTCGAGCAGCAGCAGACCGCCGCGTTCGAGCAGCTCCTGGCGCAAATGCGGCGCGAAGTCGCCCAATCCGGCATTCTGCAGCTCGTTCTCG
>DRQL01000020.1 GCA_011371465.1 Gammaproteobacteria bacterium
ACCGCCAGTATCTGCACTTCAAATTCAATTTCGCGGCCGGCCAGCGGATGATTGAAATCCACCTGAACGTGCTGTTCCTCAACCTCGATCACCGCCCCGGCCATCTCCGTACCATCCTCAGCGGTAAAACCGATAATCTGGCCTGCCTCCAGCGCCAGCTCCGCGGGAAACTTCGTTCGCTCTATGCGCTGCAACGCAGCCGTATCACGCGTACCAAACGCCTGACCGGGCATCAGCGTGAGTGTCTGCCGGTCACCGGGGACGAGCCCGAGCAGGGCCAGTTCCAGCCCCCGGTCGAGGGTACCGTCCCCCAGGGTAAAGCGGACCGGCTCATCCTCAAAGCTGCTTTCCACCGGCATACCGTCCGCCAGCCGCAGGGCAAAATGCAGGGTGACCCTGGAACCCATGCCGATCTGCACGTCAGGATCCCTTCGACCGGGCAAACAGGGCGTCCCATACCAGCAACACCGCTCCCACGCTGATGGCCGAATCGGCCACATTGAACGCCGGCCAGTAGAAATCACGGTAGTAGAGCTGGATAAAATCGACCACGTGCCCGATCAACAGCCGGTCGACCAGGTTACCGACCGCGCCACCCAGCACCAGGGACAGGGCCAGCGCCAGCAGGCGTTGTTGCGGCCCCAGCTTGCGCAGCCAGTAAACCAGGAAGGCCGAGGCGGAAAAGGACACCGTCACGAAGAACCAGCGCTGCCAGCCGGCCGCGTCACTGAGGAAACTGAAGGCGGCTCCCCGGTTGTACAGCAGGGTCAGGTTGAACGAAGGGAATACGGCCAGGGGCTCACCATAGACCAGCCGTGCCTCGGCCAGGTGCTTGGTGAGCTGGTCGAGCATAATCACCACGACGGACAAACCCAGCCACTTAGCCATCAGGAACGGGGGGCTGTCGTCCTGAAATACATTCAGGGATACCTCTGGATCCCGGCCTTCGCCGGGATGACAGGGGTCTGAACGGTTGCAGGCATCATTCGGGGTTGTCTCCTGTTTTACGCATATTTACGCTGCTCGCCGCTGCCGTCGACATTTTCGATACAACGCGCACAGAGTTCCGGGTGGGTTTGATCGGACCCCACTTCTTCCCGGTGGTGCCAGCAACGCACGCACTTGGCATACGCGGAAGCGCTGACCCGGATGTTCATGCGCCCGTCACCGACATCGGCATCGACCGCGTCAGTCGGCCGTTCATCGAGCGAGTGCAGGCGTGCGTACGAAGTAATCAGCACAAAGCGCAGTTCGTCCTCCAGGCGGGACAGTTTTTCCAGCCAGCCGGTGTCGCAGTACAGGTCGACTTCTGCATCCAGCGAGGAGCCGATGTCGCCGGCCACGCGCAGCTTCTCGATCTCTTTCTTGACCGCATCCCGCACCGCCAGCACGTCCTGCCAGTACGCCATGCCAAAGGCCTCACTGGCTTTTTCACCGGGCAGGAACATTTCCGGCAGTTCATACCAGGTTTCGAGAAACACGGATTCCTCCCGGTCGCCCGGCAGGTTGCGCCAGATCTCCTCCGCGGTAAAACTCAGGATGGGCGCCAGCCAGCGCACCAGGGCTTCCGCAATCAGGTACATGGCTGTCTGGGTGGAACGGCGTGCGGTACTGTCAGCCTGCGTGGTGTACTGGCGGTCCTTGATGACATCCAGGTAAAAACCGCCCAGGTCACTGGCACAGAAATTGTGCACTTTCTGGTAAATATGATGGAACTCGTAGGCTTCATAGGCAGCCACCACCTCTGCCTGCAACTGCCGTGCGCGTTCCACCACCCAGCGGTCCAGCATCAGCATGTCTTCCGGCGCCATGGCGTGTTCCACGGGATCAAAACCCGCCAGGTTGGCCAGCAGGAAACGCGCGGTGTTGCGCATGCGCCGGTAGGCATCGGCCGTGCGCCTGAGGATTTCGTCGGAAACCGACATTTCGTTGCGGTAGTCCGTCGCGGCCACCCACAACCTGAGGATATCCGCGCCAAGGCTGTTGACCACCTTCTGCGGCGCCACCACGTTGCCTTTGGACTTGGACATTTTCTGTCCCTTTGCATCGACGGTGAAGCCGTGCGTCAGCACCTGCCGGTACGGCGCCCTGCCGTGCATGGCCACCGAAGTCAGCAGGGACGACTGGAACCAGCCGCGGTGCTGGTCGGAACCTTCCAGGTACAGGTCGGCGGGAAAGCCCAGCTCCCTGCGGCGTTCCAGCACGCACTGGTGTGTCGTGCCCGAATCGAACCAGACATCCAGGGTGTCACTCACTTTTTCATACTGCTCCGCTTCATCACCCAGCAGGTCCTGCGCCTCCAGTTCGAACCAGGCATCGATGCCATGGCGTTCCACGCGCAGCGCCACCTCTTCGATCAGGCGGTCGGTATCCGGGTGCAACTCGCCGGTCTCCCGGTGAATGAACAGCGCCATGGGCGCACCCCAGGTGCGTTGCCGCGAAATGCACCAGTCCGGCCGACCTTCGACCATGCCCTCAATGCGTGCCTGGCCCCAGTCGGGCAGCCACTGCACTTCCCGGATCGCCGCCAGCGCGGAACTGCGCAACCCGCCGTGGTCCATGCTGATGAACCATTGCGGCGTGGCACGGAAGATGATCGGTGTCTTGTGTCGCCAGCAGTGCGGGTAACTGTGCTGCAGGGCCTGGATATGCACCAGCGCGCCCTTCGCCTTCAATACATCGATCACGTCGTCGTTGGCCGCAAACACGTGCTTGCCGGCAAACAGTTCCGTACCTTCCACGAACACGCCATTGGAACCAACCGGGTTATCCACCGCGAGGCCGTAACGCTGCCCCGCCACGTAGTCATCCTGACCATGGCCGGGCGCCGTGTGCACGGCGCCGGTACCGGCTTCCGTGGTGACGTGATCGCCAAGGATCAGTGGCACTTCACGCGCATAGAAAGGATGCTGCAGCAGCAGGTGTTCCAGCTGCTCGCCCTTGCAATAGGCGATCACCTGGTAGTGTTCACAGTCGTAACGCACCATCGTATCCTTCAACAGTGCTTCCGCCACTAACAGCCGTTCGGGTCCATAACCCAGGTCCGCCTGCACCACGGCGTATTCCAGCGCGGGGTTGAGCGCTACCGCGCGGTTGGCCGGCAGGGTCCAGGGCGTGGTGGTCCAGATCACGACCGACAGGGGACCTTCTCCCTTGTAACCTTCCACGTGATGGCAGCGCGCCAGCAACGCTTCCTCGTCCAGCACCCGGAAACGCACGTCAATGGCGGGCGAGGACTTGTCCTCGTACTCGACTTCCGCCTCGGCCAGCGCCGAACCGCAGTCGGTACACCAGTGCACCGGTTTGTACCCCTTGGTCAGATGACCGTTGGCGTGAATACGTCCCAGGGCGCGAATGATGTCGGCCTCAAAGCGGTAGTCCATGGTCAGGTAGGGGTGTGCCCAGTCACCCGTAACGCCCAGCCGGATAAAATCCCTGCGCTGTCCATCCACCTGTTTGCGCGCGTAGTCGCGGCATTTCTGACGAAAAGCCGCCGCATCGAGTTTCCTGCCCACCTTGCCGAATTTCTTTTCCACGTTCAGTTCGATCGGCAGACCGTGGCAATCCCAGCCCGGGATATAGGGCGCGTCGAAACCACTCAGGGTCTTGCTCTTGACAATGATGTCCTTGAGCACCTTGTTGACCGCGTGGCCGATATGAATATCACCATTGGCGTAGGGCGGCCCGTCGTGCAACACGAAGCGGGGACGACCTTCACCGAGTTCGCGCAACTTTGCATACAGGTCGATCTGCTCCCAGTATTTCAGTGTTTCGGGCTCCCGGTTGGCGAGATTCGCCTTCATGGGGAATCTGGTACCGGGCAGGTTCAGGGTATCTTTATAGTTACTCACTCGCGCTCACTCGCTCACTGAAAAATCGCCTTGCCTTTTCGGCATCGGCGTCAATCTGCTGCTTCAGCGCTTCGAACGATGCAAATTTCATTTCGTCACGAAGCTTGCTGCAAAACTCCACGTCCAGGTGCCGTCCATAGATGTCCGATTCGAAATCGAACAGGTGCACTTCCAGCACACGGTAGCTGCCATCCACGGTCGGCCGTGTGCCTATATTGGCGACACCGTGCAGTGCCTGCGCCCCCAGCCCGTGCACGCGCACCGAAAACACGCCGTTCAGCGGCGACACCACCCGGTGCAAATGTATATTGGCAGTCGGGAAACCAATGGTACGCCCGCGCTGCTGTCCCGCTGCGACCCGTCCGCACATCCGGTAGGGCCGCCCCAGCAACCGTTCCGCCAGGACCAGCTCGCCCGCGGCCAGCGCCTGACGGACGCGCGTACTGCTGACCCGGTCGTCGCCTTCCAGGAAGGTGCCGGTACCCACCACCTCGAAACCGTAACGCTTCCCGGCTTCCTGCAACAGGGCGAAATCGCCGCTGCGGTCCTTGCCGAAACGAAAATCGTCGCCCACCACCAGGTAGCGCACATCCAGCCCGTCCACCAGGATCTGCCGGATAAAGCGTTCCGCGCTCAGCTCCGCCAGCTTGCGGTCAAAGCGCAGGCACAGCGTCTGGTCCACCTCCAGTCCCCGCAGCATGGCCAGCTTGTCGCGCAGGCGCTGCAGGCGCGCCGGCGCAGTCTGCGGTGAAAAAAACTCCTGCGCGGTCGGCTCGAAGGTCATCACCGTGGTCACCAGCCGGTGACGGGCTGCATAGCGGTGCAGCTGCCGCAATACGGCCTGGTGCCCGCGGTGCAGGCCGTCGAAATTGCCAATGGTCACGGCCCCACCCTGGTGACCGGGATGCAGGTTGTGGAGTCCTCGTATCAGTCGCATCGGGCGGGCACTGGTGAAAACACCGGATTATAGTGAAGTTGCCAGCGCTGTCATAATGTCCGGTCGGATTTATCCGCCGGGGACCACAATATGGTCAGACGCATCCCCGCCATCCGCAGGGCAAGCAGGTAGCTGGCGACACCGGCCAGGATCCAGAGACTGATCTGCATTCCACGTTGCATACCGGACATACCGGCCCATTGCGCTGCATCCGGCATTCCCAGGCTGACAACCACGACCATCACCACCAGGGCAAACAGCAACTGACCCAGCAGCCGCA